>NZ_JBBNJW010000019.1:0-19582 GCF_040093305.1 Collinsella sp. CLA-AA-H302 | reverse complement strand
GGTATCGGATTCCCACATTCATCCGTACATGTACGGATGAATGTGGGAAGTGTTCGGATGAAGTTGCGAATCAAGGGTATTATTACGATTCCATTTGAACCCTTGGGGTTTGTTGAAATGGGATCGGGATTCGCATAAGATAAAGCAGATGGCACCCGTTGCAGCGGGTTGGCCAACTCCCAAACACGTTTGTAGCGTGAGAAGTGGCCGTCTTCGCATTACGCGGAGGCGGCTATTTTTTTGAGTACAAGATTAGACAGTTAGACAAACATCTAAATATCGAGTATAGTGTGCGCGTCATGAGGGGTGCTGAGAGGAGGTCTTATGCCGGGAGAGGGTTTTAAGGCGCTGGTCGATCCTACGCGGCGGCGCATTTTGGAACTGCTGCGCGAGGGCAATTGCACGGCGGGGGAGCTTGCCAAGCATTTCGATATCAGTAAGCCGTCGCTGAGCCATCACTTGGCGACGCTTAAAAACGCCGGGTTGGTGACCGACGAGCGCCATGGCCAAAACATCGTATACAGCTTAAACACCACCGTCATGCAGGATTTAATTGGCTGGTTTATGGGTTTTACAAACAATGAAGGTGATAAGGATGAATAACGAAAACAAGGGCATTCACCCCACAGGGGTATCGTCGCGCGTGTGGATTGCGCTGGTCGCTCTGTGCGTCGCCAATGTCGTAGCGCACCTCATGGTGATGCCGAGCTTGCCTGCGCAGATTCCCACGCACTGGGGCGCGAACGGCGCTGTCGACGGTTGGGGTCCTAGCTGGATGGCCTCCGCGCTCGGCGTGCTGCCTCTGGCGCTTCTCGCAATGTTCTGCGTGGTGCCGCGCGTCGATCCCAAAGGTGAGGCATATCGAACCTCGGGTAAGTTCTATCAGGGCTTCGTAATTGCCTTCACCTTGTTCATGTGCGCCATAAGCTGGCTGGGAGAGCTTACGGTCTGGGGCGTGGTGCCGGCGGTCGGTTCGGTCAACGTGCTGATTTCCGGTGCTGTCGGTTTGCTGTTCATCGGCGTAGGCAACTACTTGCCGCGTGTGAAGCAGAACTATACGCTCGGTATCAAGACGCCCTGGGCGCTTGCCGATCCCGAGAACTGGCGCCGTACGCAGCGCTTTGGCGGTGCCTGCTTTATGGTGCTGGGTGTTGGCCTGATTGTGATGGGCGTGGCGGGCAGCGTGCTTTCGAGTGAAGTCGTCGCCGCGGTGATTGCGGTGCTGACGTTTGGTTCAGCTGGCGCTGCCTACGTCTATTCGTATCTGCTGTGGCGCAAATCGCAGCGAGCCGTTCGCTAAGGTTGCGGAAAACTAGCGTACGCAGTTCATAGTGTGTTCCGGGGGACTTTTCCCAGGTAGTATTAGGGGTGTGGGCAACCATGCCCCTTTTTCGTTAAGTTTCAGAGCTGATTTCCTCATTTCGTTTCCACTAAAGCGAATCAAGAATAGGGAAACAGCAGGTAGAAAGGATAAAACAGGCAAATGGCGGAGTTTATCTACCAGATGTATCAGGCTCGTAAGGCCCATGGCGACAAGGTGATTCTTGACGACGTGACCCTGAGCTTCTACCCCGGTGCCAAGATCGGCGTTGTGGGTCCTAACGGCATGGGTAAGTCGACCCTGCTCAAGATCATGGCCGGCATCGAGGAGGTCTCCAACGGCGATGCCAGGCTCACTCCCGGCTACACCGTGGGCATCCTGCAGCAGGAGCCGCCGCTCGACGATGACAAGACCGTCATCGAGAACGTGCGCATGGCGTTTGGCGATATGATCGCCAAGGTCGATCGCTTCAATAAGATCGGCGAGGAGATGTGCGACCCGGATTGCGACATGGACGCCCTCATGGCCGAGATGGGAAAGCTCCAGGACGAGATTGACGCCGCCGACGGCTGGGATATCGATTCCAAGCTCGGCCAGGCCATGGACGCCCTGCAGCTGCCCGATTCTGACATGCCGGTTAACGTACTCTCTGGCGGCGAGCGACGCCGCGTGGCCCTGTGCAAGCTGCTGCTCGAGGCTCCCGACCTGCTGCTGCTCGACGAGCCTACCAACCACCTGGACGCCGAGTCGATCCTGTGGCTCGAGCACTTCCTGCACAATTACCAGGGCGCGGTGCTTGCCGTCACGCACGATCGCTACTTCCTGGATAACGTTGCCGAGTGGATCTGCGAGGTCGACCGCGGCCACCTCTATCCCTACAAGGGCAACTACTCCACGTATCTGGAGACCAAGGCCGCCCGTATCGAGGCTCAGGGTAACCGCGACGCCAAGCTCGCCAAGCGCATGGAGGCCGAGCTCGAGTGGGTGCGCAGCTCGCCCAAGGCCCGTCAGGCCAAGAACAAGGCCCGTCTGGCTCGCTACGAGGAGATGGAGGCCGAGGCCCGCGCAAGCCAGAAGCTCGACTGGACCGATATCCGCATCCCTGTGGGCCCGCGTTTGGGCAACAAGGTACTCGAGGCCCATCACCTGCACAAGGAGTTCGATGGCCGCGTGCTCATCGATGACCTTTCGTTCACCCTGCCGCGCAACGGCATCGTGGGCGTCATCGGCCCCAACGGCGTGGGCAAGACCACGCTCTTCAAGACCATCGTGGGCCTGGAGCCGCTGACTTCGGGCGAGCTCGAGGTGGGCGAGACCGTCAAGATTTCTTACGTCGACCAGAACCGTTCCGGCATCGACCCCGATAAGAACCTATGGGAGGTCGTCTCGGACGGCCTGGACCACATGATGGTCGGCGAGACCGAGGTTCCGAGCCGCGCGTACGTGGCGAGCTTTGGCTTTAAGGGCCAGGACCAGCAGAAGCGCGCCGGCGTACTCTCCGGTGGCGAGCGCAACCGTCTGAACTTGGCGCTCACGCTCAAGCAGGGCGGCAACCTGCTGCTCCTCGACGAGCCCACGAACGACCTCGACGTCGAGACGCTGTCCTCGCTCGAAGCGGCGCTACTCGAGTTCCCGGGCTGCTCGGTGGTCATTAGCCATGACCGTATGTTCCTAGACCGCGTCGCCACGCACATTCTGGCGTGGGAGGGCACCGACGAGAACCCGGGCAACTGGTATTGGTTCGAGGGCAACTTCGAGGCCTATCAGGCCAACCGCATCGAGCGCCTGGGCGAGGACGCAGCCCAGCCGCATCGTATTCACCGCAAGCTCACGCGTGACTAGTAGCAAGTAGAAAGGCCGCCAGCAAGGGCGGCCTTTCTTGTAGCAATTGCACTGCGGCTATGCCCTGACTGCCGGTTTGATTCATAATCAAAGTCATCTCTTTGGGATTAAAGCCCGTTTTTGCTATGAGTGATTTTCTAATTCCGTTTAAAACGTAAAGATGTATTGGGTTACAAGGACATAAGCAAATCGAATTGAAATATAACCAGTGCTGTAACGTTACAAAAAAGGTTATAGAATGGGAGTATCTTATAAGTCGCTCCTCTAGAAAGAAGAACATATGCTTTCGCGTCGTCGTTTTCTGCAACTTGTCGCGTCTTCAATTGTCGCCTTAGCCGCACGTCCGAAAGAGGTTTTTGCTTCGACGGGCAATATTGATGGTGAGCAGATACAATTTACTTCAGAAATTGCGCAAGAGCTTGCCGATAAATATATAAAGGGACTCCTCGGCTCTTCGTATACGCCTTCTGACCCTATTCCTTTTGTAGACGTTGATGGGTCCCCGCTTGGCTACATTGTTCCGGTTGTGACATTCAATAGAGCCGCGGGCTATTTGGTTTTAGATGCTTCAGATGATGAAATACTTACGGGATATCGTTTTGGAGACGGCTTAGTCAGCCCTATGGATCGGGGAGGAGATCTTGGTGTTGAGTCTTATTCTTTCAATAACCCAGTCGTAATGATCAATCCATTCGAATTCGGTGTGCAATCTTTGGACGGTTCAATAACAACAAATTGCGGAAGAACAATCCCGGCTGTTTCCATAGAAGGACGGCCTGTCGTTTTATCGAATAAACCTTCAAGCTGGAACGATGTCGTAATTTACGCAACTCAAATGCAGGATTACACAGTATCTGGATTTCGTTCCATTTCTCAGTTTATGTCATATGATGAAAGCGAGATTAAGAGGCTTACTGCCCACTATGCTTGTATGGTGACAGCTTTTTCGAACGTTGCGGAACTGTATGGCATTGCCAATTTATATAGCGACCCTTCGCAATATATGCAGATATGGAATTACACCAATACCCATGCTCTTTCCGATGAAGAACAGACTGTTCCCGGCGTTGTTTTGGGCGGAACGCCGATATCAACCTGTGCAACGGGGTTTACAAATTACTGCGCAAGCAGAGGAAGTACTCTTATCGCCCGCACTGTCTCCTCTCCGGCTATCGTGAGCATTCAAAATGAGATTAACTCTAATAGACCGAATGTTTTACATGCGAGTTTGTACAACGGATCAGCCCATTCTGTAACAGCGGAGGCTTACGCCACACTTACTGGTAAGAAAACTGGAGAGACAAGGCAGATGATTGGCATAGCGGACGGCTGGAATTCATCTTTATCCTTCCTGAAGTATGATCAGAGCTATTATGCGTGGACTTATGGAACGACTTTTTCGAAGTAGGGCGATTCGTCTAGCTCTGTCTTTGGTGCTGATGGCTTCATTGGTGGGCTGTTCAACAAAGGAAGAGATATCGCGCGGAGGTTCCGGAGAAGTGACTGCGACAGACTCAGGTTCATTAGAAATAGCTGGCGGGCATGCCGATGTGATGTTACAAGGAAAAGGCGTGCTTAGGTCGATTGATGCTGAAGACGCTGTCTGCTCAATAGAGGATTTGAAGACAGGTGAAACTGCATCGTACCGAGTTTCAGATAATGCTGCGAATATGATTGAGTCGATACCGACTGGAGCGCAGGTTTCTTTTAGATACTTTGCTCCGCAACTTGAGGATGAGCTTGCTTCTCTGGTGTCTATATGCGCCGATGACAACTAAAAGGCCTGAATTCAAACGGCCTCGGATGGTCAATTGGCTATCCGAGGCCGTTTTTTACTCGACCGGGGCTTCGACCTTGTCGATGGCCCAGGTGGCTCCGAGGCCGCCGGTGGTGTTGCGGCGAATGCGTACGGTGACTTCGTGGCGCTCGCCGGCCTGCGTGTAGCGCAGGGGGAAGCTTGCGCGGTTTCGCGCGGCCTCGATGGCGCCGCGTTCGCGGGCGATCCAGTAGTACTCGCCGACGATGCCGAGCGTGTCGGCGCCGTAGGGGAGATAGGTCGACAACTGGTGCAGAAGCGGGCCGGGGCAGAAGACCTCGGTTGCGAAATCGACGGGGAAGTCCTCGGGGATGGCGGGCGTTGCGGGTGCGGGGGCCGGTGCTGCAGCGGGGACCGGAGCCGGTGCGGGAATCTGGTCATAGACAGGTTCGGATGCGGACTCGATGACGGGTGCAGACTCAGGCACCGGTTCCGGCTTAACTGCGGAATCTGTCGGTTCCACGGAGACGGATGTGTCTTCAGTCTCGGTTTTGGCATCGGCTTGCGGGGCGTCCTCTGCCTCGACAGGCAGCTTTGCTTCGACCGGCGTGGATGCCATGGTGGTGATGCCGGCATTGGCGTTCTCGGGGTCATAGACAACCGTGAGCGAGATGGCGGGCTGCGGCGTCTCGGGCTCCGGCGCCGACTCGGTAGCGCCTTGATCGGCGGGCTCGTCGGACTGATCGTCCTCGGCCTCGTTGCCAAAGACATCGCCGTTTTGGAACGCAGACGTCTCGGGTTGGTTAGCGGCTTCTTCGGTTGTCGACTTGGGGGCCTCGTTGAGCTCCACAGCGGCTTCCTGCTCTGACATGACTTCGGGATCGGTCATGGCGGCGATTTCGGTTTCGGCTTCTGCTGCTACCTCAATAGCGACTTCGATCTCTGTCTCGGGCTCGGGCTCCGGAGCGACTTCGGCCACGGGCTCGGGACGCTTAACGTGCTTGGGGCGTACAGCCTTGAGGTCTTTCTCGCCGCGCTTTTTCTTTTTGTAGGACTGCTTGGTGCCCTTGGCTGCCTTGGGCTTGTCCTCGCCTTTGGCAAGGGCGGTATCCCAGGCCTCGTTGGCGATGACGGTGGCATACAGGCGGCCGCCCTTAAAGACGGTCAGTTTAATGCAGTCGTCGAGTTCCTCGAGCAACTCGCGCGTGGACTCGAAGCCCAGGTCATAAGCGGCCATGTCGCCGGTGGCGAGCGCCTCCTCGACCTGCGTCATAAACGTTTGCTTGCCGCATCCAATCGCATCGCGCAGCAGGCGATACAGATAGATGTGGTTGCCCAGCGATAGCGTGGGCTTAACTATTGTCTTGCTCATGGCAAATCTCCTCTTTACACACCAAAGCATCTTACCATCGCACGGGGCGTGCTACCTCGGCGCCCAAGGCAAACGGGCGCGACCGTTGCCGGTTCGCGCCCGTTATACAGATCGGTTCTCTATGAGAAGCAAACGTGCTTAGTTGCCCGATGTCGTGCCTTGGCTTGAACTGTCAGATGTCGTGCCCGATGTGGTGCCACTCGAATTGCTGTTGCTGCTGTTTGCTGTGCCCGTTCCCGACGTGGTGTCGCTCGTCTGGTCGCCCGTGCTCGGTTGAGAGCCGTCAGTCGTTTGGCTTGAGTCGGTCGTGCCGGATTGCGTACCGCTGTTGGCCGTAGAGGAATCGGTGCCCTGCGATTGGTTTTGGGTGTTCGAGGACGAATTGGCAGAGGCAGAACTGTCTTGCGTGTCGTCCGTCTGTGCCTGCTGATCCTGCGACTGGGTGTTGCCATTTGCATCGCTCTCGGTCGTGCGCGACGACAGGATTGGCTCGGGACGCTCGCCCAGACCCTCACCGGCGGTGGTGATGAGGATGGCGCCGGCGCAGGCGATAACTGCGACGATGGCGATGGCGATCGAGAAGATAATGACCTTCTTTTGCGTCTGGCTGCGCTCTGCTGCCGCCTTGGCGCGCAGACTGTTGGGGGCGACGCGCGCCGTGGTCGCGCGTCCCGCGACCTGGCGCATTTCCTGTGTAGTCGCGGCGCCGCCTAGGTGCTCCTCGGCATTAAGCTCAACGGGCTCATAGGCGCCGGCGGGGTAGTCGACGGCGGCGTGCGTACCTTTGAGGGCTTCGGCGCTGGCAGAGATAAAGTGGCGGTAGACCTGCGAGGACACAACGGTGATGACCGAGCTCACGGCGGCACCAATTACTGAACCAGCGATACCAATCTTGGAGGCAAGCGCGACGCTCGTGGCGGCAGCTGCGGCGCCGGCGATGATCTGGGGAATAGAGATGTCGTCGAACAGGCCCTTTTTGGGCGCGATGGCCATGGTTTGTCCGATGGAATGGTTCTCGTGCGCGCCGTTGTTGAGCGATGCCGGTGTCATGACGCGCGTGCGCGGCGCGTCGGTGTATTCAGTCGTCATACGGGGTCCTCCCGGTGTAAATCTGCTTCGTTTTGTGTAGCCATCAGGGTACCCACCAGATGTGAATCGTACGTGACATTTAACAGATACCATCAACTCATCAAGGGGGCTCGCTGTCTTTGGTGTAATAGCTTGATGCTAAACTGGATTTATGATTGCGAGGTGGTTTACGTGATGTACCCGTATATGACATTCGAAGATGGTACCGAGGTCATTCACTCTGACTTGATTATCGATGGCGATACCGAAAAGGTTATCGTGCATTTTGAACGACCGACGGCAGAGGGCTTCGACTCCGCTCGTTGTGAGTTGCCTTCCTGTTCGTGGACTGACTGGGAAGGGCATTTTACTCAGAGTGAAAAACGAGCTTTCGAAGAGTGTCTGAGCAAATAAATTAGTTCGAGTTTAGTTCGAATAAAGAAGCTGAATGCGATGACCTAAAGCGTATGCATTTTTAGTATTAGATGCGTATGAAATGGAGGATGTGAATGGATGAGCTAATAGACTTTAAAAAACGATTTCTCAAGAATGGCGAGCTGGTTTCAATTCCAAAAAAGGAAAGCTATAAAAGAATCATGCTGCTATGGGCCGTCTCTTTCTTTGAATTAAATACAAGTTATACGGAGCTTCAGGTTAATCGTGTGCTGTCACAGCTCTATCCTGATTATGCCGTGTTGAGGCGGTACTTGGTTGATTATGGATTCCTATTAAGGGATGAACGAGGCCTGAAATACGAGGTTAATCGTGATGTTCACGGTATTGAGAGCTAGCCGTCCGGTTCGGGTCCTATATATTGCTAGAGGGATAAGCGAAATAGGCAATTGGTGTGCGAATATTGCTTTGCCAATGCTGATTTACGAGGTAACTCACGATGTTTCTGCAACTGCTTTGATGGTCTGCTGCAGATTTGCCCCCTCTCTGTTTTCAGTTGCGCTCGCGCAGCTGCCTCAGAAGATGGGTATCGGGACACTGCAGGCCATGAGATTGGCAGACTTAATTCGCGCGGGATTATTCGTTTGCTATATTTTTGTTGATAGTAAATGGAGTATGTTTGCTATTACGTGCGCGGTATCGCTTTGCCGAACGGTAGAAATGCCCTGCTTTTACTCGTTGTTAAGAGCCAATACGAATAGTATCAATCGCGACGTAATTAATAATTCGTTTGGGTTCCTGCAGAATTTGATGATGGTTCTGGGGCCAGTTGCCGGCGGTTTTGTTGTCGCTCAATTTGGGGCGGAGGCTGTTCTTGCATTAGACGCGCTTTCTTTTGCCGCGTCGTTCTGGTTGCTGCGAGATGTTCCGTCGGTTATCGAGGTTAATGATAAAGAGGGAATAAGCAAAAATGAAAAAAACAGGACTGCATTTAGTGATCTTAGCGCGAAGCACTTGGCAATTGGTTTCCTATTAATCGATATTTCTAGTGGCGTGGCATTCGGCTCTCTGAATTCTCTTTTGCCAGCTATAGCGCAATTGCAATTTGACTCGTCATCGATACAATACGGATTCCTTCAGAGTAGTCTTACAATCGGACTGTTGTTCGGAAATACAATATATGGTCGTTTAATCAGTGGTTCCGATTGCGTTAAATCATATTGTTTTGTGACGTATCTTGCGCTCGGTGCATATCTGGCGTTTGGCTATCGCTATGCGTCTGGGATATCGTTTATTTTCCTTTTTATCGTCGGTGCCGGAAACGCCATTCAAGATGTGCTTCTCATAACATCGCTGCAGGATTTGGCGAGAGACGGATCTGAATCGATAAGCCTGTTTTCAATTAGGGAGTCTTTGCAATCGGTTGCTGTTGTTATTTCAACACTTCTTGTTTCGCTGTTCACGAGCATCGCGATGTTCTCAATTCTCGTTACAGGACTTGGTGTATTTTCAATTATGATGGTAGTTGTGTTTCAATTGAATTATTTGCGAAAGATGTGACGTTGATATGCCTAAAACGCTTTTAGTATTTCCCCCAGGATGGAGTCCAGTGGGGCCGTATCTTGCCTTGCCTGTTTTGAAGTCATATCTTCAAGAGGTTGAACAATACAAAGTTGACATTGTTGACTTAAACGTGGAATTTTACGATGACCTCCTATCTTTTAGACATGTCGAAGAGTGCTGTAAAAGGTATCGGGAATCAAAGGATTCGTTTAGTTCGAATGTTCAATTAACAATCGAGTTGATACAAAAGTCGGCACTTAATGTTGACGAGGCAAAAGATATTTTCAGATCGAAGAGATACTTTAATCTAAAAGAAAGACAATATGCTGAAAACATTTTTAGAAATGCACTCTATATCATAAATCACGTCTCATATGGAGTTAAATACACGTTCAACTCCATAGATCTGCCCTATGATTATTATTCGACACCAGAAATAATGAAATCGCTTGCGGATACCTTGCATAATCCGTTTATTTCCTTCTATGAAACTGCCTTTCTTAAGCGTATTCAGAGGGAAAAAATCGAGTTTATTGGGATTTCGGTGAGCGGCTGTTTCCAATTGATTTCTGCAGTTACGTTAGCGAAACTGATTAAAGAAGAATGTCCATCTGTTAAACACGTCTCATTGGGCGGCAATTACATTACTCGTTTAGCAGATGACTGCATGAAAGAATGGCATCCTTTTTTTGAATACATTGATTCGATAATGATGTATGACGCCGAAGAGCCGCTTGCACGTCTTCTTGAGGCTCTTGACTCTGGTGATGACAATCTCGACTGTGTTCCAAACCTTTGCCATGCTAAAGGTGGAAAGATATATAAAAACCATCGGATTGAGCAAACATTTATCAACGATACAGTTCCCGATTTCGATGGCTTCGCCCTTTCTAAATACTTCATGCCTGAGTTAATATTGCCGGTTTATTCCTCTAGGCAGTGTTTTAATCATTGCGCCTTCTGCACCATTCCCGGTGCTACCGGTGGTTGTTACCGAAAGATGCCTATATCGAGAGTATTTGAAATAATGTGTCGGTTAAATGAAAAATACGGCACGAGAGTTTTCTCTTTTGTGGATGAAACATTCGAAGGCAAAAGAATGGAGCAACTCGCGGATGAAATAAACGCATCGGGAAAAACGTTTTTCTGGCATGGAGAAACGAGGTTCTCTCCAACCCTAAGTACAGACGTTTTTAACAAGATATACCAAAGTGGATGTAGGCAGATTCAGTTTGGCCTCGAGTCATATAACCAAAGAGTTCTTGATCTAATGAAGAAGAACACGAGAGTTGATTGGATTGATCGCAATATCCATGATTGTCTCAATGCGGGTATTCCTGTTCATCTATTTTTTATGATTGGCTTTCCGACCGAAACTAAAGAAGAGGCTCTGAACACCTTAGCTTATACAGAGAATGTTTTGAATTATTCAAAACAGGTATGTGGTGTTCCATATTCCACGAGAGGATTTACGAATTTTGGTCTCGTTATGGGGTCGGATGTTTGGAATCATCCCGATAAGTATGGTGTCTCTGTAATGCCGAAGTCCCAATATGAGGATTTGCGCCTCGAAGTGGATTATGTTTCAGGCACTGGTTTAACTTTAAATGAAGCAAAATCCTTATCTGATGAGCATCATATTGATTTTTATATGCAAGAGGTCATAAACGGTAGCGACACAATTGACTTGCCCCAGCGGCTTCATATTTCAGAGGTGACCTGGATCCTAGATTCTATTCACGCTGTCAGGTATAAGGGACATTTGACCAAAGTAAAGCGACGGCTAACTAGTCTAAATCCAGCTGATCGAATCTGGCTGGATTCCAAGACCTCTGTCGTGCTCGTTGAGCCATTTGCCTACTTCTATAATTCTGAATACCATCATGTCTATGCTGTTTCCCAGTTGGTATATCTTAAGTTGGCCCGTTTATTGGAGGCCGATTGTAGCATTTCTCTTATTCTTGATCAGGGCGACCTCGAGCTGACAAGGGCGATAGAAGAACTGTTGCATTATGGATTGCTGAATACAAATATCGATGCCGATTATGTAATGCACGATAATGGTTTTCAATTGGTTAAAAGTTCGTTTGTTAAAGAAGTCGGACGCTCAAAAGAGGGGTTAAGAGTACTACTGAGTTGTGCCACCCATAGAATGTGTGCGGTTAATGATTTTTCGTTCGCTTTGCTTTCGTTGTTTGAAAAGCCGATTACTAAGAACGAGGTGCGCGACATTTTGAAAAAAGAGGGACTATCGGCAAACGAGGAGCAATTAAACAAGTTGGTTGATAATTGCATGAAAGCAGATATACTACAATTGATTAGATAGAGGAGGTTTCTGCATGGACGTTATTAACAAAGATCTCTTGGAGCAACTGAAAGAGTCTCAGGAAGAGGGCGTCGTGGTAGAAGTGTTCGACTTTGAGGACTACATGGATAAATTCTGCCATTAGTTTTGGAATTTACTTGCCTCGCTTAAAGGAGAAGTCGATTATCGATTTCTCCTTTTTTAATTAAAGATATTTTTGGAATACATGCTCTTAGCACAGGTTGGCGTCTCAGTAAACTGGGAGGTTGCTTTGGCTAGATAGAGATATGTGAACGTCCGTTAGACTGAATCTCAGGGTAGAAGGGGCCTCCAGTGTCCAGATCAACAAGGCAATGCTGCGTTTCGGTTAATAAGAACGATGGCTTTTTGCGTGTGGCGGCGGCGTCGCCGCAGATTCGCGTTGCCGATGTCGAGGGCAATGCCGAGGTTGTGCTGGCGGCTGTTCGCGATGCTGCCGAGTGTGGCGTTCGTGCGTTGGTGTTGCCCGAGCTTAATCTGACTGGCTATACCGCAGCCGATCTGTTCCATAACCGCACATTACTGCATGCCTGCGAGACCGCACTGGCACATATTCTCGATGAAACTCGCGAGCTGCCGATTGTCTTTACCATCGGCCTTCCCGTTGCAGTTGCCGAGAATATCTACAACTGTGCCGCCGTGTGCTGCGCGGGCGAGCTTTTGGGCCTCACGGCCAAGAAGTATCTGCCCAACTATGGCGAGTTCTATGAGCGCCGTTGGTTTGCTCCGGCGCCTGCGGATTCCGTGTGGGTTGAATTTGCCGGTCAGGGTCCGGTCCCGCTGGGTTCGGGGCTTGTCTACCGTTGCTGTGATGAGGGCGCCGAGGACCTGGTGCTGGGCGTTGAGGTCTGTGAGGACCTGTGGGTGCCGGCGCCCCCTTCGACCGAGATGGCGCTTGCCGGTGCGACGGTGATTCTCAACCCGTCGGCCTCGGACGAGATTATCGGTAAGGCAGATTACCGCCGCAGCCTTATCTCTAATCAAAGCGCGCGCCTGTACTGCGCCTATGCCTATGCAGATGCGAGCGAGGGCGAGTCCACGACCGACATGGTCTTTGCGGGCGAGAACCTCGTCTACGAAAACGGCTCCAAGCTCGCCGCGACTAAACTGCTTACCTGCGATATGGCCGTCGCCGATGTTGACCTTGACCGCCTGGTTGCCGAGCGCCGTCGCTCGACGACGTGGACCCGCGCAGACGATGCGCCGGAGGCCACGACCGTTGAGTTTTCGTTTGAGGGCGTGTTGGCCGAAGAGCCTGTCCTGCGCGATGCCTGCGATATCGACCGCGTCTTCCCTCGCGCGCCTTTTGTGCCGGCCGACCACGGTGATCTGGCCGAGCGTTGCGAGACTATTCTCAATCTGCAGACTGCGGGCCTCAAGACCCGCCTTGCCCATACGGGTACCAAGGCTGCAGTCATCGGTCTTTCGGGCGGCCTGGACTCCACGCTGGCACTGCTTGTAACCGTGCGTGCCTTCGATGCGCTAGGGCTGCCGCGCACGGGTATCACGGCGGTCTCCATGCCCGGCTTTGGCACGACGCATCGCACCAAGTCGAATGCCGAGTCGCTTGCCCGCGACCTGGGTGTGAGCTTCCGCGAGGTTTCGATCCACGCGGCCGTGGAGCAGCACTTCAAGGACATTGAGCACGATCCGGCCGTGCAGGACGTGACCTACGAGAACAGCCAGGCCCGCGAGCGTACGCAGATTCTGATGGATCTGGCCAATCAGGCCGGCGGTTTTGTCATCGGCACGGGCGACCTGTCGGAGCTGGCGCTCGGCTGGGCTACCTACAACGGCGACCACATGAGCATGTACGCCGTCAACGCGAGCGTGCCCAAGACGCTTGTGCGCCATCTGGTGCGCTATGCCGCTGATGTTTTTGGCGGGCGTATTGCCGAGGTCTTGCTCGATATCCTCGATACGCCGGTGTCCCCCGAGCTTCTGCCGCCCACGGGCGACGGGGAGATTGCGCAGAAGACTGAGGATTTGGTGGGCCCGTACGAGCTGCACGACTACTTCCTCTACTACCTGCTGCGTTTTGGCTTTGAGCCGGGCAAGATCTACCGCATGGCGCTCAAGAGCTTCGAGGGCGCCTACGACGTCAAGACCGTTCACACGTGGCTGCGTACGTTCTACCGTCGCTTCTTTGCCCAGCAGTTTAAGCGCAGCTGCCTGCCCGATGGCCCCAAGGTGGGTTCGGTCACGCTCAGCCCGCGCGGCGATTGGCGCATGCCGAGTGACGCCAGCTCGCGCCTGTGGCTTGCCCAGATTGACGCGCTCAATCCGATGGACTAAGGTTGCCAAATTGAACCAAAACAGCGGGTGCAAGCGTTACACTTTTGCAATCTGATGGCCCGTATCGCGCGGCGCTCTTGTCGGAGCGCCGCGTTTTTCATATCGAAAGGTGGCACCATGCAGGCATCGCAGCGTCTCGACCGCTTTGGCGCGGAGGTCTTCGCCTCTCTCAACAACAAACTGCTTGCGCTGAAGGCTCAGGGCAAGACCATTTACAACATGAGCGTGGGCACGCCCGACTTTAAGCCGTACGACCACGTGGTCGAGGCGCTCACGCAAGCGGCCCAGGACCCCGAGATGTGGAAGTATGCCCTGCGCGACCTGCCCGAACTCAAGCAAGCCGTGTGCGATTACTACGAGCGTCGCTTTGGCGTTTCGGGCATTACGCCGTCTATGGTGCAGTCGTGCAACGGCACGCAGGAGGGCGTTGGCCATTTAGGCCTTGCCCTGCTCGATCCGGGTGACACCATTCTGGTTCCCGATCCGTGCTACCCGGTCTTTGAGGCAGGTGCCAAGATCGCCGATGCCAAGCTCGAGTACTATCCGCTGGTGGCGGAGCACAATTACCTGCCCTATGTGGCGGGCATCGATCCCGAGGTGGCCGATCGTGCCAAGTACATGATTGTGTCGCTGCCCGCCAACCCGGTGGGCTCGGTGGGCACGCCCGAGGTCTACGAGGAGATCATCGCTTTCGCCCGCGAGCACGACCTGCTCATCGTTCACGACAACGCATACTCCGACATCGTGTTCGACGGCGAGCCGGGCGGCAGCTTCTTGCAGTATCCCGGCGCGCTCGAGGTGGGCGTTGAGTTCTTCTCGCTCTCCAAGTCGTTTAACGTCACCGGTGCGCGTATCGGCTTTTTGGTCGGTCGCAAGGATGTGGTCTCGGCCTTTGCCAAGCTGCGCGGCCAGATCGACTTTGGTATGTTCTTCCCGATCCAGAAGGCTGCTATCGCCTGCCTGAACGGTCCGCGCGATGAGGTCGAGGCGCAGCGTCTGAAGTACCAGGAGCGCCGCGATGCCCTGTGCGACGGTCTTGAGGGCCTGGGCTGGGAGCGTCCCAACGCGCATGGCTCTATGTTTGTGTGGGCCAAGCTTCCCGGTGGTCGCACCGATTCCATGGCGTTTTGCGAGGAGCTCATGGAGAAGTCCGGCGTTGTGGTGACGCCGGGCGCGAGCTTTGGTCCTTCGGGCGAGGGGCACGTGCGCATGGCGCTGGTCCTGCCGCCCGATCAGATTGCTTTGGCTGTCGAGGCCATCCGCGAGGCGGGTCTGTATTAGAAACCTGTTTCGACTCGTCAATAGCTCGAAACCGATTTCGTGCAGTTATTTTACGAATCCTGCAAACAATTTCGGTAAACGGTCGATTTTTGGCTGCGAATAGGAGCATAATCAAAGTCCCGATTGGATGTATTGGGATTACGACAAGCCGCTCGGGTCGTTCCCGGGTGGCTTGTTTGTGGAGAGAGATGGGAGTTTCTAATGGTTAACGAGAAGAAGGTCGCTATTGTCGGCTGCGGTTTCGTCGGTTCGTCTTCGGCGTTCGCGCTGATGCAGAGCGGTCTGTTCTCCGAGATGGTCCTCATCGACGTGGACAAGAACCGCGCCGAGGGTGAGGCCCTGGATATCGCGCACGGCATGACGTTTGCCGAGCCGATGAAGATCTACGCCGGCGATTATTCCGATGTCGCCGACGCCGCCATGATCGTCGTCACCGCTGGCGCTGCCCAGAAGCCCGGTGAGACCCGTCTGGACCTGGTCAACAAGAACGTCAACATCTTTAAGTCCATCATTCCCGAAATTAAGAAGTCTGGCTTCGACGGCATTCTGCTCATTGTCTCCAACCCGGTCGATGTTCTGACCTATGCCGCCATCAAGATGTCCGGCCTGCCCGAGGGCCATGTCATCGGCTCCGGCACCGTGCTCGACACTGGCCGTCTGCAGCAGATGCTTGGTGCCCACGTCGAGGTTGACCCGCGCGATGTCCAGGCCTATGTCATGGGTGAGCACGGCGACTCTGAGTTTGTCGCTTGGTCCAGCGCCCAGGTTGCCGGCGTGCCGCTGAACACTTTCTGCGAGCTTCACGGCCACCTGGAGCATGAGGCTGCCGAGAAGCGCATCGCCGAGGACGTCAAGAACTCCGCCTACACCATCATCGAGAAGAAGCACGCCACCTACTATGGCGTCGCCATGGCCGTCAAGCGCATCTGCACCGCCGTCATGCGCGATGAGCAGACCGTTCTGCCCGTCTCCTCGCTCATGGTGGGCGAGTATGGCCTGTCCGATCTTGCCATCTCCATGCCGACGGTCGTTGGCCGCGACGGCGTCGTCTGTCGCGTCCCCGTGCCGCTGAACGATGACGAGCAGCATGAGCTCACCGCCTCCGCCAAGGCCCTCAAGGACATCATCGACAGCGTCGACTTCTCCTGCTAAATCAAGCTCGCTAGAGCGAAAAGCTACAATGAAGGCGTCCGGGTCCACACGGCCCGGGCGCCTTTTTGGTGCAAAGTAACCTGACCCCAATGCACCATAGTTGATGGGAGGGCCATGTCGGATTCGCCTAATTTTTTGACATATGCCCAGACGGTGTTTGATCCGTTTGAGGAGCGGTCGTTCTGCGCGGTGGATAGCCTGGTCTTTGCGTGGTTGTCCTATTTGCGTTTGCCGGGTGATATGGCGGAGCTGACGAACTGGCAGGGCCTAGACGTACGCGAACTGCTGCGTGCCGAGTGCTACCGGGACATGATTGACGACTTGTGGGACCCAGAGGGGAGCAGGGCCTTGTTGGAGGCCGTGGCAGCAAACCCTCGTTACCGTGGCGTGCACGTTTGCGGCTATCGTGCCGTGAGCGATGTGGTAGCGACAGAGCAGTTTGCAGCCATGGCGTTCCGGTTTCCGGCGGGGTTTAGTTATCTTTCCTTCCGGGGGACCGACAGCACGATTGTGGGCTGGAAAGAGGACTTTAACATGGCGTTCCGGTGTCCTGTGCCGGCCCAGGAATCCGCGGTACGTTATGTGGACGAGGCGGCGGATGCGATTGACGGGCCGCTTTTGTGCGGAGGTCATTCCAAGGGTGGAAACCTTGCGGTGTACGGTGCGGCGATGTGCTCCGATGTCGCCCGCGAGCGAATCGAACGGGTGTATTCCCATGATGGTCCGGGCTTCGTCGAGGAGTTTCTGAACGGCAACGCCTTTGCCGATCTTTGCGGTCGAATCGACAAGACGCTACCTCGGTCGTCGATCTTTGGCATGATGTTCGAGACACAGGAGGACTATGCCATCGTTGAGAGCACCGAGTTCAGCCTGCTGCAGCACAATCCCTTTAGCTGGGTGGTTGATGGTCGCGACTTCGTGTACTGTGAGCGCCTGTCCGCCGGTGCTCGATACGTTGATGGCTCCATTCGCGAGATGCTGCTTGCAGTGTCGCCTAGCGAGCGCGAGCGTTTTGTAGATGCGTTGTTCTCCGTGTTTGAGGCTACGGGTGCTGAGCGGTTTGCGGATATCGCCGGGAATCTGCGCGAGAGCCTGCCCGTGATGCTCCAGGCTGCGCAAGGCTTTGACGAGGATACGCGACGCTTTGTCTCGCAGACCATCGTGGCAATCCTTAAATGCGCACTGCTGCCCAAACGACCCCAGATCGACATGCCCGCTGCCGGCAAGAGTTTGGCAGAACAGCTCGAGGCTTGGCAGTCCGAGCTCCTGCGCTAACCATTGGTGCAAAGCAACCTGTCCCCGATGCACCAAGCTTCGATGCGCCTGGGGCGGGCTCGACCGCTATACTGGTTCGTGCCGAAATCGATCTAGAACGGAATGCCGTATATGAAAATCAATCACGCGATTCTGCATATCCTGGACTTTGACTCTGCCGTCAACGTTATGAGCCAGCGCGAGCTCGATATCGAGAGCCGTACCGTGCGCAACTTCGTGACCACGCATCTGCGCCGCGCACGTACCTCGGCCGACAATAAACGCGCCACGTTTGCCGAGAACTCTGCGTTTGGCGGCGAGCTCAGGGGCTATTTCTTTGGCGAGCGCGAGTTCGTGGACCTGTCGCAGCAGATTGCGGAGTTTATCTCCTCCGAGCTCACCAAAGCCGAGAAAGCCGAGTCAACCGACGTGCTCGTGGCCGATTTTGACGACGATGAGGATGCCCGCTGGTTTGCCGTGATGCTGCTGGGCTCCAAGCAGGCTTTTATGCACGAAGTGGGCCGCGAGGAGGGGGAGGTGCGCAACGACATCGCGCGCCACTACGCCATTCTGCCGAACCCCTCGCAAAAGGTGCCGAGCTATGCCATCGTGCGTGCGAGCACCATGGAGATCGGTTACGTGGACAAGAAGCGCAAGATTGCCGGTGAGGACCGTATGCTTATCTCCGATGGCCTGCTGCAGTGCGACACGGGCGTATCAGGCAAGGAGGTCATCGACACCGTGACGCGTGTGGTCGAGGAAGTCGCCGAGGAGCACGGTGCCAATACGGCCGTGGCGCTCGCCAAGGTTAAGGCTGCCGTCGCCGAGAAAGTCGAGGATGACGAGGAGCTGCCGCCCTGGGATATCGTCGATGAGGTCTTTGAGGACGAACCGGTTATCAAGGAGAGCGTGCGCGCGGCACTGACTGAGGAGAAGGTGCCTGAGCGTGTGCCCGTGGAGCGCAAGCAGGTCGAACGCGCGGCCGTGCGCAACCACAAGATTCGTACCGATACGGGCATCGAGATCAGCTTTCCGGCCGAGATGGGCTCGAACTCCGAGTACATCGAGTTTGTCAACGAGCCCAACGGCCTCATCTCCATCGAGCTCAAGAATATCGGCAGCATCGAGAATCGATAAAGGCATAATTTAGTTCTAAGAAATATCTGGATTATATTTTGAAGTATACTTTGGAATATCATCCAGATTATTTTTGGAGGTACAAATGTCCCCACTTGTTCTGGAAAAACCGGTGTTTACAAAGGACCAGGTTGTTTCTGCTACCGAAGCAAGCAAGTCTTTGTCTGCCATTCGTAAACGCGCCAAGCGCGCTCCGCAATTCATTGCCGACCATAACGATATCGATACTGTGATTATCGACTACGCTGCCTATGAGGAAATGTACGGTGCGCTGCAGTATCTGCGCGAACTTGAGATTGATCGCATCGCGGTGGACAGAATCAAGAATGGTCCGCACGAGTTTATTCCGTTTGAGGAGGCCTTAACTCCTGAGGAACTCGCGGAGTTTGAGTCAATGGACCCCGATGCGATTTCCGACGAGGACCTTTTCGAATGAGCGGTCATTTTGTCATCGGCTTTTTGAATCGAGATGTCAAGAAGGAATATCAAAAGCTTGATGGTTCTCAGCGAAGACTCGTCCGCATTGCAATAGAAAAATTAAAGACGCGCGCCGATGAAATCGGAACGCCGCTTCATGGCGAGCTTGCCGGCTGTAAAAAGATTAAATGGCGAAACGCGGGACTCCGAATGGTTTTTCGAATTCGAGAGGACGGAATGGTTGAGATCGCCGAGATTGTGGCAATAGGGCGGCGTGACCGTTCCGAGGTCTACAAGACGGCCACGGAGCGCTTATCGAAGCAGCCTGCCATGGTTGAATACGACGGAACCCTGAGATGAAGAAGGCCGAAGCCCTTTGGGGCTTCG
>NZ_JBBNJW010000018.1:0-20961 GCF_040093305.1 Collinsella sp. CLA-AA-H302 | reverse complement strand
CTGACCTCTTGACTGCCAGTCAAGCGCTCTCCCAGCTGAGCTACGCCCCCGTGCGAAGAAGTACTATACGGGAACTCGGACGGCGATGCAAGGACATTTTTGGAAAAACTTTCGCCCGTGCCGGCGCAGGCGAAACACGACCCGCCCGCTCAACCGGGTTTCCCGTGCTCCGCCAGTCCCATTATCGGGCCCGATTGCGAACCGCCCCTCCTCTGCGCCTCAGAACTATGCCGGTTTACTACGATGAATCAGGAATGTTCGACCACGCACGCCTTTTACGCAACCGTCGGGCTCCCTACCTGCGGTTTTGCAAACGGGGAACACGCGGTGCTCGGGAGTCGCCGATCAGTCGTAGTAAACTGGCGGTGTTTTGAAATGACATCAGCTTGATTTCGCGGCAAAATGTGTTGGAGCCCTGAATTAATGGCCTTAACTTTTTCTAAAACGCGTCTTTTCTGCAACGCGCCTAGATTGGTTGTTGTTTAGCATTGGACTTGATCTTGCGTTGTGCGACTTGCTCGTGCATGGTAGTATTTCTCGACGTGAAGCGAAGAAATTAGGCCTTAGATGCCTTTATTAGAATTGCATTCACCGTTCATAAGGGCTCTTGGCGCAACGGTTAGCGCAGGGGACTCATAATCCCTGGGTTCTGGGTTCGAATCCCGGAGGGCCCACCAGAGTATTTTGAGGCCGGGCATTACGCCCGGCCTCTTTGTTATTAGCGCTGCAAACTAGCTTTGCCATCCAGAGACGTAAAGTTATTAACATTCATATTCGTAATTAACAATGGGAATGTCGCCAAGATGCTACCCAACCAACACATGGCGTCAATCGTTAGATATGAAAAAAGGCCCCAACTTGCGTTGGAGCCTCATTCAATGCTCGGGTGGAGACGAGGGGGATCGAACCCCTGACCTCTTGACTGCCAGTCAAGCGCTCTCCCAGCTGAGCTACGCCCCCGTGCGAAGAAGTACTATACGGGAACTCCCCCGCCGATGCAAGGACAATTTTGGAAATATTCTGCGGCGCGTGGAACAGGCACGAGGACGAAGAGACACACGATGCCCGAAATAGCCCGCGGGGCGCGCCCCAGGTGCCGCCGGCCAGAACAAAGCAATCCGCGGTGCTTCCGCGGGAGGGTTTCGTCTGAGCCCCTCTCCGCGCCTTCGGGTCAATTTACTGAATCGTGCGCAGCTCGCGCCAGCTGGTCGCTTCATAAACGGACCGGTTTACTACGACGATTCCCGGATTTCCGACCTCACGCCTGCTTTCGCAAAACGGGCAGGCAATCTACCTGCGGTTTTACGAGCGGCGAATTCGGTGTGTTCAGCCACCCTCAATCCAACGTAGTAAACCGGCATTGTTTTAAAATGGGACTTAATTACTGGCAGCATATAAAGTATTAAAAATGCTCACTAGGCCATTATTACTTACCAATACCAAGCCAATTGCACAGAACGTTTGCGCGCAATCTGGTCTCAGCACATCTCATCGCCTCGGTTTTTGGCTTGTAGCGCAACTCCAATCGCTTACACACACTGTGAATGATGGCATCAAGCTGTTCGTGATCATTGAGCATGTCATGAGTTACAAGAAATACGTCGTATCCCATGCTTTGCAATGCTGTCATTCGAGAGGCATCGTGGTCAAGCACAGCGCCCGATCCATGGATAACCTCTCCTTGAAGTTCGATAATCACAGCCTTCATTTTTATTGGGTTTACGATGACGATATCGCTGTAACAGACTTTCTGACCTGCGATTTTCCGAGCTGAATTCGACAGCGGTGTTAAGTCGTTGACGTATATGTATTTAAACTCCGCTCCGCCAGCACGCCTCGGACGACTTAGCAACATTATTCCAGCAACTTCTAGCGGGGATGCAGCAATACCCATTACCTGCTGTGCGGCTTCGTAGAATTGCTTTCCCCACATCCCGTCCCTAACCTTCGCTGCAAATCTGTGCAGTTCTTCTATTTCAATAAGAGGCTTTCTCATCCAGAGCGATGTGCCCTTTCCGTTAGCTTTATTTCCGGATCCGTTATCCTGCTGCCCACTTTGATTATTATCACTATCCTTCTGGTGCTTCTGAGCATAGACTCGCTTCCATGGGGCCTCGTCTTGTGTTTCGTCTAGTTCAAACAGACTTTCTGTGGTGTACTGCTCTTCTTCTGATTTAGCCTGCTCAAGTGCCATGTCGACCGCGGGCGATGGTTTAAAAACCGAGAACCATCCGCAAAACTCGTACATAGCCAGAACCAAGTCGCATGAAGAAACGCTTCGAGTCATGGTGAATAGCGTATTAAGAGGGTCTGTGACGCTAAAGCCCATACCCGTGTCGATGGAAACTTTCTCTGTATAGGCGCTGTTCCATCGGATGGTCCGTCTTGTCTCGGAATGCAGGTTGCTTCGTGTTGATGCTGCTGTGATGACTGGCGTCTTGAGGACGTCGGTTACGAAAGGGGCTTGGGATAGGGCTCGCCAGCCGTCATCGGAGCTGGGTATGCGCGGGTAGAGGTCGCGCACCTGCGGTGGGCAGCGCCAATAGCGGAATGCGGTGTTTGCGCAGACGATTTCGTCCATTTGCGCCTCCCCTGGTATCGGCCGTAGGCCATGCGGTTGTGGTCGTGGACGATTATCTACTGGGGCATCATGCGGGTAAGTACCGGAAGCTGACCAAACGCTGACCAAAAAATGGATGGGATGTGTTGAAAGGTTGTCACGAGGCGTGAATGTGCTGGTACGAGCTGTGAGCCAGTGGTCTTTTTCTCCACAATTGCGTATGAATCATGCAAAGAATTCATTGAAAGAGCGCGTGAACCATTTTCAAAATGTTCGACGACGTCACTCTATAGTTGGTCAACGAACGAAAATTATATTCAATATGTAGGAACTATGAAGGGTTTGCGATCAATAAAAAATAGGACCCTATGCTAATAAAAATCGAAAATTTGGTGTCAGTTTTGGTGTCACCCTTGGTTTCAAATAGAAAAAGGCCAGAGGCTTAATACCTCTGACCTGTGCTTTTGATGGTGGGCGATACAAGATTCGAACTTGTGACCCCATCCGTGTGAAGGATATGCTCTACCCCTGAGCCAATCGCCCGTCGCCTTTCGGCAAAAGAGATACTATCATAGCCGTACGTGGTTTACCAAGAACTTTTTGCCCTCGATTTTAAATTCGTGAGTGCTAGCCAAGCCAAAGCAACCAAAGCAATGGGTAAAACAGCAGCTAAACCACCCTTTATCGCTTTATCCACGAGGTCTCGGGGCGGCAAATGAGTCGAGCGTTGTTGTAGGCCATGTCGAGTGTGAGGCAGGTGCGTGCTGCGTAGAAACCGTCCTCGCGCTGGATGGTCAGCGCCAGTTCGGGCTTGTCGCCGGTCAGGCACAGCGGCAGCAGCAGCTGGATCCGACCGCCGTAGAACTGCGGCACGGCGAGCGTGTAGTTGGCTGCGGCGCGGCGGGCGGCCTCGACGACAGCTCCCTCAAAGGCGCGGCGTAGCAGCAGCGAGTTGCCCTCCCCCATCAGGCTGTCGGGAATACGCGTGAGGTTCTCCTCATCGCCCAGAATGTGGTCGATGTTGGAGCGGATGGGCAGGCGGTAGTCAAAGACCAGCTCGGAGGGGTCCTCGGCAAAGCGCACGCGGCACGGCAGGTACTCAAACGAGACCAGCATGGGGTCGCTCTCCTTAAAGAAGCCCTTCAAAAACCAGCGCTGGCGCGCGTCGGGCTTGGTGTTGGGCTCAAACAGGCCATAGATGGTCTCGTAACGGCGCGTGTACAGTCCGGTGTTAAACAGGCAGCGGTCGTCATCGAACACCAACGGCAGGTTGGACGGCGCGGTCTGGTCCACGTCGCGCTCGGTCAGGAACACCGCGCGGCTAAACGAGAACGACAGGTAGTTTTTGAGGATGCGGTTGCCGGGACCCCAGTCCTCAGGGTCGGCTAGGTCGGCCAGGCGTTCGTAGCAGGGCTCGGGGCAAAACGCGAAGTCATACACATTGCTGCACAGGGTGCTAGGGAGTTCCATGTGGCGTCCATTCCATTCAATAACCGGCGTGCGGATGCTTAGATTTTATACGCGCGATGTAATCCCGGGGAGCACAACACGGTGACATTAGGAGTCGTACTCCAGGGCGATTGGTTGCCAGACGAGGTCTTCGATGCTGCAGTGTAAGGTTTTTGCGAGCGCCAATGCCGAGGATACCGAGGCACGGCGCAGGTCCAGTTGGTTTTGCTCGTAGAGCTGTATGGCACGGATTTTGACTCCCGATTGGGCAGCCAGCTGTTTTTGGGTCAGGCCGGCTGCCTTTCGCGCTACCTTGAGGCCCTTTTTGCCTGCCTGGGCTTTGTTCCATTTATCAATGACTATCTGGGCGAATGTATCTTCGGAGGCCTCGTGAAGCGGATGGTACGAGCCGATAATCCAATCGAGTGGTGCCACTTCAAAAAGGTCGCTAAAACCTAGGCCACACGTCCACTGCGTGTATGCCAAAACCCAGCCTGCCCAGTATTGTGGGGAACGGTCGAACGGATAGGCCTCCCTTAATTCGACGGGCTTCAGACCCGCGTGAACAATGATCTCGCGCGCAAGCTCGTCGCCCGACATGCCGCAGACAACGCGTGGGATACCGCGCTCAAACTGTTTCATCTCAAGAGCGTTTGACAAGATCATCGTCAGTTCGGTCGGATTCAGCCCTTGGTCGCAGAGGGCAAAATCGACTGCCTCGCCCAGCGTTCTCATAGCGTCCTCGAGATATACTTCACTGTAGGCGCAGGTCATCTGCGGTCATCCCCTCTCGAATGATGTCGACGATGCGGATTCCCTCAAACGGGTTTTCGGCAAGCAGCTGCCGATACTGTTCTCTTGCCGCTTCGTCTCGTTCCCTGGCCAATGGGCCATACAGGGCTAGCGGTGCGCGCTCAAATCCAGCAAATCGAATATTCTTAAACGCACGCTCGCTTTTGAGCATGATCTGCTCCCCGAGGTTGCCAAGCCTCATAGATCGACCAAGTTGCTCAACGGTGATCGTATTGTTCACAAATGCCCTGGCATAGCTAAAGTACGAGTCGTCCGCACGCCATCCTCTAATCACATCATAGGCTTCAGTATCCGGTAAAAGGTGATCGTGGAGATATTCGCACGCCCCTACGGCAACGGCAGTATCTTTACGAAAAGAACGATGCTCTATGAGCAACGCTATCCAATGCATGACGCTATATTGCGGCGATAGCAGGTCGAGGATATTAAGACCGGTCATATCGAGTTCATATCTATTTGCAAAACCATCGACATCCCGAGAGCATGCCCATTCCTTTGCAAGGTCGAGGCTCTCTGTGCAATAGAATCCCTGTCCATAGTCGTTATGGACTTTCCCCAGGCCAAGCTGGGGAGCCTTAATGATTTTCTGAGAACCATGCCACAGCTTCACACGAGTCTCCTAACAGGTATCGTCCTAACGATAGTTTATCAGAATATCGTTAGGGCGATACCAGTTATCTGGCGTATTCGACCGACGCCCTTGCTCCACGCTCTCCGGCAGAATAGATATTGCTTGATATTAGAGGCGCCTCCAATCAATGCGATTGAAGGCGCCTTCTCCGCGAGCATTGTTTTGATTGCGTTGGTCGTGCTCTGTGACCAAGATCTTCTCGGTAGGCTTTCATTTGATTCCGTTGGTCGCGCCTTACGACCAAAAACAAAGTCGAGCATACAAATGAATGGGAAGAACTGCAAGGCAAACCCAGAATTCACACGGTCGGCTCGTCAGCCCTCGGGTTTTTGACCAAGCGCTTCCTCGAGCTCTAGAAAAAGCTCGTATATACTGTCCAAAAACAAGAATTCGAGGCATTATGCCACCGCCGGTCTGGCTTTTTGCCGTTCTGCTAGTTCGAAGATAAACGGAGCGTTTGATCTAACGAACTCGGTCAAAAATCCAGGTCGTCACTAGAAAAACCTTCGACATTGAACCAATTAACCGCAGGCAAGAAGCATTCCGCATGGCCAAAGCCAAAGTCAACCGGGCGCTCGACGGCTACGCGAACGGTCCCGTCATCTCGTGTCTCTGAGTAAGCAAACTGAGCGCCGTCATCTAGCTGAACATAGCTCCAAAGCATTGCTACCGCGTTTACAACTTTTTGAGTTAAAAGCCTGCCCCTAACGCGGGATGAGTCGCACTAGTTACCCGATCCAAATACGTCATCTACAAGATCAGGCAAGTCTGTCCATACTTGATAGGCGACAACGTTGTCCGGATTCATTTCTCTTGCACGACGTTTATTATCCGTATTGTGCTTTGCGGCATTGGTCAAAGCCTGGCCTTTGTTTCCGTCAATCATTTCGAGATTTACCGACTTGAACTTTGACGCGGAGTACCTGTTGGGGTCAGTAGATTTTACAACGCCAAGGTCTCGCGCTCTTTTCTCACATTGAGGCGTCGATGCAAAAGTCTCCGGGCATGGTGACACGTGATCGATGAGCCACACTTCAAAGCATGGATTGGAGATCGCGAGCCTAACTCCTTTTGTCTTTGCTTCTCGTTCTGCTGCGGCTAGGTTTCTGAACTCATCTGAATCAACAACGATCCATGTAGAACTCAATGCTTCGATTTCGCCTGCTTTAACAGCCTTTTTATCATTCTCAAGCTCTCGCGACAGCTGCTTGGCCACCTTCAAGGGGTCTCCGTCAATATGCCGATACCGCACGCTACCGCGAACGTCCATTTCATTAATTAGGAAGTTGAAGTATTCGGTTTCGGTCACCTTGCCATTAGACACAACTAGATGACGCTTTCGTTTGGCTCTCGTTTGCTTTTTACGGCCGCGAGCAAGCCCTCTCCTTTCTGTCTTAGCCATTTACGTCAGTGCCTTCCTTCATAAGCTGAGCCACAAGTTGATGGAAGCTCGGATTTGGCAAGGGCACGTAGACCCCGTTCAAATAATTGCGCCCCAGATTTTCATTTGCGCGGGGGGAATACTCCATTGCCGCAATTAGCTGAGAAGTTCCCTCAAAATCTTTTTCTACAAACCAGACTTGATCTCGCTCAAGCACTTCTTCCATTGGGCTCGTTCGCGTCATCAGGGTAACATCATGAGTAGAAAAGATAAGTTGTGCGCCCTTAGGATTGGTGTCAGGATCAGAAAAAAGTGAAACGAAGTCGCGTAGGAGCGTAGGATGTAGGCTCGAATCTAGCTCATCAATGAGAGCTAGACTTCCGCTGCTTAGTGAGTTTACAGCCACGAAGAAGAAAGCTAGAGCTGCTTTCGTCCCTTCAGATTCCTGATTTGAACTGAACCAAAGCCCATCTCCAGCCCCTTTATGATGAAAGAACAGGTCGTAAGAAAAAGACCATTTAAAATCTTCTTCAATTAAATTTCGTGCTTCTTCTGGAATGTCTTTAAGGTCAACGAATGATTCCTTTAAACCAAAGATGCTTTCAGCTTGGCGAACATCGATATCGTCAATTCCGATATCAGCAAACTTAATAAGCTGAGATAATATCCGGGCCCGCGCATCACCCTTAATGAATAACTTTTTAATTGCCGTCAGCTCGTTGGTATATCGCGTTGCATCATAAAGTTTTATTTCGTGAGCAAGCGATTCAAATGCCGGTTGGACAACAGTGCTGCCGGCCGTTGCCGCGGCAGATAAAAAGAGAGAGTTTTTACGTGTAATATCCCACAGTTGTTTTTTTGCGCCCGTAAAGGAGCTTCCGAATTTAATGGATTGCTCTCCATTTGCTAAAGAGCGATCATACAGAAGGGACGGTTGCTTTGATCGATAGACGACGAGATTTTCGTAAGTAACTTCATTTTTATTTAGACCAAACGAGAACTCATATTTTTCGTTACCGGAAGTAAAGTCGATTGAAAACTCGGTGTCGCCATCGATGGAATTGGAATCGAGCAAAAAGGGAACGACTCGAATTCGCGTATGTGCATCGCCCGATGCGAAGCCTGTGCGAACAAAATACGAGACAAAGTTAAGCGCATCAATGAAGTTTGATTTTCCAGAAGCATTAGCACCATATACCGCAGCGACGCGCACGGGGCCAAACTCTTTTTTACTGGAAATTGGTTCGAACGAAAACTGCTGTGCATCTCGAAAACTGAGGTAATTCTTAAAAGAAAAATTGAGGATCATCTTTAGAATCCTTCTCGCAAAAGTCGATTTTTCACAGACATCCTTAAATTACAAGAACAATTATATAGTTTTAAAACCGATATTTGTTAGCTTTGAACAAATATCGGTTTTAAATCGATAGTTTAAACAGTGGACCCTTTTATTACATATAACATAATTATTGATGCATGCTTCTCTACACTGCTTTTAAGAGCAATCCTTCAGTGACGGTGTCTTTTAATCTCACTCACTATGCCGGCACATCTCTTCTCAATGCTGTCGGGAAAGAGCGAAGCTTCGGTAATGCCAAGTTTGCTCAACTCGTCTAATATTGATGCCTTCCTATCAGATGGCACTATGCAACGACCAGCTATTACGGGACTGTCTTTGGGCAGTGGACTTATCAAGTCATCAAATGACAAACTTGGATCTTTCTCACGAATGTCATTTGGGAAAAGGATATATTGGCCAGACTGAGCGGCCTGTCTATCAAGATATCTAGTTCCGTAGACAAATAATGTGTCTTCGCAGCACTCCTTAAACCATTTTGCCTGATCAGTTGGCTCAGGATAAATTGAAAGCACTAGATCACGTTGATAGTCAAAGTATGGTCTTGATATTGCAAGTGAGGCAAAACGAGACAGAAGTTTTGAGTTCATAAACAGATGCCAAGAGTCCGCAATTGCCTGGCAGATGGGATATTCCCGCTTATCTCCTCCCGGTCGTCTAAAGATAAATACTTCCCCCGTGTCACCAGGATTGCCGCAGGCGAAATAGAGGGCGGCAAGTGCGTTTGAAGTTACATCTAATAGTCTGGTGGGGACTCCGTAGTGCTGGAGGCAGGCTAAAAGATCAATCGGAAGCAAATCTCGCTTGAAGACATTTGGCATTATTCGGCAGGCGGTTTCAATAATATCCGCCTCGTGCGTAAGGCTGCCTATGATAGGAGTAATGGTGTCCGATCCCGGTTTACGCCAATAGCTATCTCTTCCGATTGACGGAACAAGATCAAACTTAGTCGATCCTTGTCCTCGGAAAACAAATGTAGATTCATATGTTCTGGCGTCTCCATTTATTGTTGGTGAAAGTCCGTTGATGTACTTGATATATGAGGCTACATCTTCGACCTCAATTTTAGTTTCATTAGACATATATCAATCCTTTAGTGGAACAAGAAGTTTTATTAACGGCAGTATTTGGATTGCAATTATCTTATCGCTCTGGCAAATGGGGTGTAAGGCTCAACATCGGTAGCAGATCGAGAGGTTGTCGAGCTGAACAAAATAGTGCCGTCGCAGCGATAGCTGATACGGCACCACTCTATATGAAATTGATTTAGTAGAAGATTAAATACTTATGAAATAGCTGCATTCGCCTCTCCCCTAGTCTCGCTTAAACGGGGCCTTGGCAGCGATATGCGGCAGCCAAGAGCACTGTTCCCAGCAGGAATAGCACCACAGGGGCGACGATCCAGTTGTTGTCGCCGGCCTTGGGGAGCGTCGCGGTGGTCTCAGTGGCAGTCTTGGGCCTAGAGGACGTGGATATAGTGGTCTTGGTTGCTGTCGTTGTTGTCTTGGTTGTCGTGGCCGCGGGTTTCAGCGAGGGATTAGCCGTGGGCCCCGTGGTGGGCTCTCCGGTAGCGGGGCTAGCATCGGTGGGAGACTTGCCCGCGCTATCGCCAGGCACATCGACCCCGTCGGTCTCCCCCGCCGGAGGCGTGGCGACATCGGGCTCAATCACCACATGCGGTGCCACGACTCCTGCAGCATCCACAACGCTGCTAGCACCAAAGGTCCCGCTAGCAGGCGTCACAAACCGTGCGGCCACAAGCGACCCGCCCAGGCACGCAACGCCGCCGTCGGTACCGGCCGCATCAAGCCACGAGGCGTCGACGGAAAGCCGACAGCCGGCCGCGCCAGCGCCAATGCCCGCGTCCTGCAGATACACGCCGTAGGCGCGCACGCCCGCTCCGGACCCGGCGCCCGCGGAAACGACGCGCCCGCCGCCGCGCACGGCCATGTCGCCGGCGATCACGCCGGCAGCCGCCTCGTCAGTAATATCGACCCCGTCTGCCCGGGCATCGATGGTGCATCCGTCCACCACGAGCGCCTGCGAGACGTGGATTCCGCACTGCGAGCCCGTCGCCGTCAGGGTCCCGGTACCGCGAAGCGTCAGGTTGCCCCACACCTCCATGCCGCACAGCGTGATGTCCGCATCGGGCGCATGCGACTCCGTCACGGAGTTTTGCCCGGCAAGCGTCAGCACCAGGTCGCCTTCGGCTCCGATGGCCTCGCCCGCGTAGCCGTTAAGCTCCAGATGGTCGGCATCGGTCCAGGCCCAGCCGGGGCCCGACACGCCCGGCTCGTAGTACGTCGCGCCCGCGATGATGAGGCTCTCCGCGCCCGCGGCATAAGAAGGCCCGCCCAGCAAAACGCATAGGCAGGCCATGGCAACAATTGCAATGTAATGACGGCTGGTGTAGGACTCGGCAGCAAACATACCCGCTCCGATCTTCGCAGGAGCCAATAGAATGTGCACCAGAAAATGCCCTGGTAGCAGCAGTTATTAGTTTAGCGAGATCAAGCCGTAATTATAGAAAAAGCCTCTGAACAGCGCCAATAATTAGGTGTAAATCGTTTTGCCAATCGGTGAAAGGAAAAAGCGATCACGTCGAGTTTTCAATGCCGCATCAAGACTCCTCAGGTCATACGTTTCGATTTGTACAATATACCTATGCGAAGCGATGGAGAAAGGCAACAACATGAGTTTAGAACAGGAACAGCGCACCCTTGATAGAAGGCAGCGCGAATTGACAGACCTCCAAAAGAAGCTTGCGGGGCAACAGTCAAAGCTCACCGCGGCTGAAACAAAAGCGAACGCCGCACAGACAGCGGCAACGAAGGCACGTACGGAATCGACCCGTAGTAGCAAACTACGCTCCTACCAATCCGCCCTGCGTGACAAGGAGCGCGCGCAGAAGGAGATTGCGAGCCTTCAGGGTAAAATCGCAGTAAAGCAGAAAGAAATGAACGCGGCAACCGCAAAGGTCGGACGCGAAAGGCAGCGTATAGAAAACGCCGCCGCGAAGAAACGCAAGCAGGATGCTCTCAAGCTCAACAGAGCCATGGGCTCAATGAACCGCACAATCGAAGATCATGCGACAAGGCTTGAAACACTAGAAAACATACCTGAGAAGGTTACGGTGTTATATCTCGGCACGTCTCCCGAGGACGAGGTGCGTCTCAGGATCGATGCAGAAGCACGAGACATCCACGAAGCTATACGTAAGTCGGACAATCCCCAATGCGTCGCTTTCAACGACCGATGGGCGGTGCGACAGACCGACCTGCTTCAAGCGCTCAATGAAACTAACCCCGACATCGTCCACTTCAGTGGTCATGGAGCAGCTGACGGAAGCATTGTGCTCGAAGACCAGTTTGGTAATTCAGTTCTTCTCGATAAAGAGCGTCTATCGGTGGTTGTCGGCGCCGCCGCCAAACACGTAAGGCTGATCGTTTTCAACGCCTGTTACTCTGATGAGGAGGCTGATAAGATACTGCGCCATGTCGATGCGACGATAGGCATGACGAAATCCATATCGGACGCCGCCGCGAAGGCATTCGCCGCCCAGCTGTATTCGAGCATCGGATTCGGCCTCGACCTGCAAACCGCCTTCAATCAGGCTCGTGCCGCAATCGCACTTGCTTCGCCAGAAGAATTCGATACACCGAGACTTAGGGTTAGCGAGGGGGTAGAAGCTGAGACAATGACGTTCGTGGGTTAACGTGCTATAAAAATCACATTGCCTGTCAGGCGCAAGGGATCCAGACTTATATTAAATGATCCCGTATCGGCGCTAGCTGATACGGGATCATTCTTGACATTGAGAGTATTAAGCAAGGCTAGAGTCGCTGCAGGGAATCCCCTTCTCTAATCCCTCTTAGACAAATCCCTCGAGCACACCTTGTCCGCCACTTCCACGAGCTCGTCGCTCCAGCGGTTGGCCACGATCACGTCGCAGCCGGTCTTGAAGGCACCCGGGTCGTGCGTGACCTCGGACCTGAAGAACTCCGACGCGCCAGCGTGGAATCGTAGACCACCACGGGCACACCCTTGGCCTTCATGCGCTGGTAGTGTCGAGAAAGTTGGTGTAGTGCCCGATCCGAAGCGAGTCGGACCGGAGTCCAGAAACCTGAAATACGATTGATATCCTATGCCGCCTCGATCCTGTCCGCAAGCTCGAGCCCGGATTCGATCATCTTCCCGGCCTCGGTCTCCAGCCGCACCCAGTCGACCTTCCCGTCGATCCCGCGGGCGCGGCCCTCGTCGTAGATCTCGCTCATCTTTGCCTCCGAGAAGTACCTCGACTCCTGCCATATCTCGTCCTGCTCGCACATGACCGCGCCGGCCAGCCGCACCAGCGATGCCTCCGAGGGGAATACCTGCACCACCCTCGACCTGCGCTTTATCTCGCGGTTCGTCCGCTCCTGGACGTTGTTGGTGCGCAGGCGCTTCCAGTGCGAGGGCGGGAAGTCGAGATATGCCAGGGCGTCCGGCTCGGACTCCTCGAGGATCGCGGCCGCCCGCGGGCAGCAGCCTTCCAGCATGTCGTACGCCACGTGGTACATGGCGGCCACGGTGGCGGCGTCGCGCCCGCGGAACACCTGCGAGACGATCCTGCCCACGCGGCGCCTGAGCTGCCAGGAGCCCGCCTCGCGCATGCAGTTGCGCATCAGGTGGACGGCGCAGCGCTGCCACGCCGCCCCCTGGAAGACCTCCGACGCCGCCGCGACGAGGTCGCCGTGCGCGTCGGAGACAACGAGCTGCACGCCGGAGATGCCGCGGTCGCGGATCTTCCTGAGGAATGCAAGCCACGAGTCGTACGACTCGGTGTCCACCACGCCGACGCCCAGGACGCGCCTCCAGCCGCCCGCGTCGCAGCCGATGGCTGTGACGACGGCCGTAGAGGCCACGCGGCCCCCGCGGCGGCACTTGACGTAGGTGGCGTCGAGCCAGACGTATGGCACCGGCGAGCCCTCGAGAGGCCTCGCGCAGAGCTCCTCGACGTCGGCGTCCAAGCTCGAGGCGATGGCGCTCACCTGGTCCTTGGAGAGCCTCGACACGCCCATCTTCTCGGCGACGCGCTGCACCTTGCGGGTGCTCGTGCCGGTGGCGTACATCTCGGCGACGGCGGCCACGAGGGCGCGGTCGACGCGCTGGTAGCGCTCGATCACGTCGTCCGGGAAGAAGCTGCCGGTGCGGAGCTTCGGGATGCGCAGCGTCAGCGTGCCGACGCAGGTGGCGAGGCCGCGCTCCCGGTAGCCGTTGCGGCTGTTCGCCCCGCCGTCGCACAGCTGGTCGGGCTCGGCGTCCATCACGGCGTTCACGACCTGCTCGGTGAGGCGCCTGAGCAGCTCCTGCATGTCGATGGCGCCGTCGTCGAACCGTGGCATGGCGAGCGTGTCCGGCGTCGGGTCTGATAAGATTTCCATAGCGGTCTTCGTCCTTTCCTAGAACCTGTTGTTGTGGTGATTTCAGATTCTAGGACGAAGGCCGCTCTTCATTAAACGGGCGCTAGAGTGTCGCCCTTACACCAACATTTTCGACGCGATCCATGCGCTTCATGACGCCCTGGATGGAGCTCGCGCGGAAGTTGTCGGAGTTGGACTTCATCGTCAGTGGTAGATGCTTGCGACCGATTTTCCCCGTCCTTATAGACACTCTTCTGCGCTATTTTAGATAATTAATATCTCATTACAATTGGAAATAACGAATCAACAGAGCCGTTACCAGAGAACCCGCAACTGCTGTAATTATTGGCACCAGGACATTCCATGCAACCTTTGATCCAAAGCCCTCCTTTTCAGCAGAATTAGCCCCTTCAGCACCGGGAGCACTTGTATATAAAACTGTGTTAGTAATTACCGTATTGTTTTCTGTTGCTTCTTTATTGGACTTAATCTCAATACCGAGCTCATCAAGGCATCCATACTCGTCTTCAAGCATCATTAACGCCTTAATGGCACGAGTAGTTACCTCCCCTTTTATTCCTTTAAAAAAATCTGGCGAAAAGTTCTGAGAAATAGAGAGACACGTAATACCGCCGCCAGAACGCTCTAAAACCTCGCTCGCTAAATATGATCGGTCGAGATGGACTGTCGAATCGCCTTCGGCCAATCTTTCAACGATGGAATGCCCTCGTCAAAGGGTACTTCCTTGAGATCATTCAGAGTTTCTTCGCTAAGGAAACAAATTTGCAGCGGCACACTGTTTACCTTAAAAGTGCCATTATTAATCCCCGAATAACTGAAGTTAAGACCTTTAGAAACTCTGTAACTTGGGACTTCGCCATCTGTATAGCCTGCGAGCTCGCATTCCGCCCAGCGTTCAAGTTCATCATTGCCAACATCGTGAGCAAGAACCTCTAGTCTCCTAAGGGGTTGCTCCAAGGGAACGACGGAGTCGACTGCTTCAGTTATCACTTTACTTTTTGGCAAAAGAGAACCTTCCTACAGGGCGCTACAAGATAAAGCTTGCGATAAATAGCGAAGCACAGTTCGCTAAAGAAAAAAGAGAACGCATTTCAATGAATTAAAAGCTGTTCCCAAACGGATTACTATCAGGCCCTTTAGCGGGAACATCAGCAGCGGTGACACTGTTGGAGTCATTTTGTCCCTGCTCTTCCATCGTTTTTCTTAGCGCAGAGCCTGCTTTAGTACCATCTTGTATTTCTTTGAAAAAAGCCGCGAGGGGCATATCGCCATCAATATCAAATGTCACTTCGTCCCTAAGGGAATCATCAACGAGTTTTTCAAGAAAATCTTGAGTCAAATCGTCGATTTGCTTCGCATTTCCGTCTATGAACAGCTCGCCCTTATTATTTACAATTATGTCCATCATCGATGAATCATCCCCTCGTAGATAGTGCTTCTCCGTTTTACGGCGTCAGTGCCGCCATCTATCAGGCTTGCGACGCTCTCGACGAGCTGCCTTTTTCCATGCGCCCCTACAAAAGATCGGTTTTCATATGAGATACAATTGGTTGCATCAATTCTCTTATCGTTGTTTGCCAAAATTATTTCATTTGCATCAGCGTTAACTACAAGCAGAGGCTCATGAGTTGCTACAAAAATTTGATGAGTTTTTCTCAACTCCTTTAATTTGTCGCCTAAAGTACGGAGCAAGAATTCCTTTTCCATGTTAGATTCGGGTTGATCATATAAAACAATTGTATTACTACCTTCTTTTTGAATTGTTCGATCGAGAAAGTAGGAGACATATATTTTGCTAAGCATTCCAGCTGAGTATTCCTCAATAGAACGGTAGCGGTTTGTCATGTCGCGAAGCTCGATTGCATATTCAATTACATCTTCAAGAGGCAGATTCATGACAAGGCCATTCTTAATACCTGCTTTGTAAAATAGCTCAAGCATCGATTTGTTCGATGCTTGAGATGTTAGATCCAGGGGGTAAGAAAACTCTCCTACCTTAGCTTTACCATTAGTCGCTCTTGTGCGTACGTGACTAGGAAATACTTCTCTCATTCGGCTTTCGTCATTTATGGATAATCTGACGTCTTCAATTTTCAGTCGCGCAATGTCATTTTCACTTACAAATGAAATTGATCTAGTAGCAGCTTCTTTGTCTATAACGGGCACCAGCAGGCATAGTTCCGTTTTCTTCGCTTCCAAAAGATTAGAGGCCAGCTCAGAAAGTTTATCTATTAATACTTGTTTTTTCTGATTAACTTGCTGAAATTGCCCGCTCACTTTCCCGTTATAGGTTTGAACGGCTTCGTAAATTAGCTCTCTTTTTCTCTTATCAAGAGTTTTGGCAAGGCGTATAGACTTTAAATTAATAGCTTTTGTTTCCAATTCGAGTAAAAAGGAATCACGCAATTGGATAAGTTGTGTTTGCAAGCCATGAGACAAAGCATTCTTACTAGCAATATTGATTAACTTATTAAAATACTCCGTTGCAGTCTTGATTCCGTTAGTGCAGTTTTGGATTTTAATGTCCAACTCAGAAATGGCAGCGGCATCGCTCGGATTTAGGTTGTAAGAAATAGTATCCGCGCTCTTCACTTCATTTGCTGCCAGGAATCGCGCAGCACTTTTAGCCTGTGCCAAAGCATCTCCCGCATTGGCCCTTGCTTTATCAGCTCTTGCCAGATCGGCGAGGTAACTGTTCATGCTAACCGTAAAGTTGGTAACTAGTTTCGTAAAATCATGTGAATTAATTCCTAGGCCCATGTCGTTAATGAGCTCACTTTTTTCCGAACTGTAGGCCTTAATGACTTTGTTATAGAGGTTTTCACCTTCAACTACTTCAAAACCGTCCGAAGCGTCAATCTCTTCACCGCTGGGTCCATATAGATGCACTTGATAAGAGTCATATATATTATCGTAGTCTGCAACACTTGAAATTTGTTCACTAAGATGAGCGTTCCTGAGCTTCGCACTTAAGATATCGAGAAGGAGGGTTTTCCCACTGCCCGATGGGCCAATTACGCAATTAAGTCCTTGCGAGCAGCTAATTTCCGAATGCCTCAGGCCCATGCCGCCTTCAATGACTATGCGGGATACGTAGGAAACCCTATTTACAATATCTTCCTTTCGAACCATGCGGCAATCGCCCATTAGCACAGAATAGAACAAATCATCAAAACTCGCACCTGCCCACATATAAGTAGGTGAAACCAGTCCGTCAAAGGTAGACCTATCAACTGACGAGATATCTGCTGCAGCTTCAAACCAATCGACTTGTTCTTCAGTCAAAAAATCCTTGATATGTTGCTCAAGTGATAGCTTGTGAAATGACCTGTTGTCCTCAATGGCGACAGGGAAATATGTATTCATACTTAGCAATTCTTGCGCCATTGGGGGATTGCCCGCAAGCCCACGATCGTCTTGCTTTAATCCGTGGACACATATAACCGCGCGCCTGTCGCATAGCAATTCACATAGTTGGTTTATTGTAAGTGCATATCTTCCGTTGACGATGAAGTTCGAGTTGAGGTTCTTTGAGAACGAAAGTAACTGCGAGTTGGGATCAAGGACAATAACAATGTGAAGGACTTTGCTCTCATCCGTCCAATTTAAAAGATTAAGTTCAACACCAGGCAGTAATTCAATACCGTGTAACGCAGCCATTTTTCTCATGAGTAAATAGGCAGCTACATCTAGATTATTTGAGTTTGTCTGAGCAAGCAATTGATAACCGGCGCTTTTAGCTTCTTTTATCTGGTCATAACCAGCCTGCAGGTCAAATTTCGCTTCACTACCTATCGGGCGATCAATGGTCAAATCGGCCGATTTGTTATTAAAATGATTATGGATGGAAAGTTTTGTATATTCATCCATAGCCGCTTCCTTTCGTACATACAACTTAAAAACAGTTTAGTTTCTGCAAGCAGTTCCTTCGCCGTCAGTTTTGAGTATTTGCTCGCTTGAGCACTGATGAATGTCGCCAAAGGACACCGCCGGCATGGTGCGTGGACACCGGGGGCGACATTCGCCCCAGTACCGCTTTGTTGTTACCGATCCGCCCAACGACGCAGCCATATGCTGGCCTTGCCCATGTCTACACAGACCGCGTTGTGAGCAATGTTTTCCAGGATGGCATCGGCATGGATTTATAACAATGCAGTGATTAGCTATGACAATAGTCAATCACTGCATTTTGCCACCCCTGATGACAAACACCTCGAGCTCGTGGCATCAGGGAATGCTATTGTAAATAGCGAGAATAACAGAGCACGGGGTGTATCGGCGCAAGCCGATACACCCCGTGCTCAATTTAGCTTCTATTCTAGATTGTGGCAGACCTGCGCAATCCCCTCTCCCCTAGTCCCGCTTAAACAGATCTCTCGTGTACACCTTGCCGCTACGTCCGCGAGCTCGTCGCTCCAGCGGTTGGGGACGATTACGTCGCAGCCGGACTTGAAGGCCTCCAGGTCGTGGATCACCTCGGAGCCGAAGAACTCCGGCGCGTCCAGCGTGGGCTCATATACCACCTCGGACACGCCCTTGGCCTTCACGCGCTTCATAACGCCCTGGATGGAGCTCGCGTGAGGAATAATGGGGTTTGATTCATCATAAGAAAGTAGGCAATCGCGACCGAGAATAGATCAGAAGTGTCTTAGCTTATGGAGTAGCTGTAAATTGCTTTATATAGAGGAAGGGGCGCATCACCATCAACCAGCGCACTCCTTCCGGATGATTATTTAAATAGCTAAAAATGAGTTCTCGCCAAAGATTCAGCACACTCTCGCCAGACATCATTGAATGTCCCAAGAGAATACATAGCACTCAAAGATATTTTGTCAGCTGAAAAGCTGAAACCCTGACTACCTTACAAACTCTAAGTACTTTACGCTCTCGCCGCGTTCGAATGCGCCTATAACTTCACAGGTGGCTTTGGTGATATCACGATCAATGCCGCCTTCGCGGCGAAGTGCCTCTTCACCTTTGATGCCCTTTTCGACATCAGCGATCATTCTTAGGAAAGAAACCCATTCAAAGCGAATACCTTCCCCGTCTAGCTGATAGAAATAACGTCTGTTATCGGCTGGGTTCTCGTAACGGATTTCGAAATAATCAGTCTTCCACCAGGGCGCAGGAACATATATGTAGCCCTTTGTGCCCGATACAACTAGACTGCCCTCAGACTTAGCGCCTGAGCCGACCTTTGCTGTTGCCACGGCGTTTGGAAACTCAACGTCAAGCCTCGAGAACTCATCAAAAGTCTTGTCGTGTTTCTCGCACAAGGACGAAATGCGCACCGAGTTAGGTTTAGTGCCTAGTATCTGGAAGATTGGCAATAAGGCCGTCGGCCCCCATGCCGTCATGCTGCTCCAGGCAGTGTCGCGACGCGTATCAAAAGGAGCGCGATTGGTCTTAAGATTGGTTATAGTGGCATCGACCGAAACGACCTCGCCAATACGTCCACCGGTGACCAACAACAGCATGCGTGCGTAGGCGGTTGAGTATGCCGTGCGCAGCGAGTCCATCAGCACAAGGCCTCGCTCGTCGGCTAATGCGAAAAGCTCACTGCATTCCTTAGCGCTCTTTGCGATAGGCGCTTCGCACATCACATGCTTGTCGGCATTTAAGGCTCGCTTCACCTGATCGTAATGTCGATCAGGATGCGAGTGAATATATACAATATCGACTGCATCCAGTAACTTATCGTATTCATCCGTTACAAGCTCAGCTCCGAGTGGACCCTCATCTAGCAAGCTGCGATCTTCAACACAAATGCCGGCAACCTCGAGACCATTTACCAAACCGCATTCAGCAAAAACGCGATTCATATAGTCGGTATATCCAACTAAACCGCAGCGAAGTTTAACCGAACTTCGGATTTCCGTAGAAGAGACACCACTGGTGCGTTCGAGGTACACAACTTTGCAGTACTCATTCAGATAATCGAATTGGCCCTCCCAATCCGATCCCACAGTAAAGATATCGACTCCATAGCGCTTGATGTCGTCGATTTTCTGGCCTTCGTACTCTTCGACGACAATCTTGTCCGCAAGCCCGGTTGAACGCACTGCTGCAATACGCTCTTCAAGCGATTGTTGAACGTTAATCTTGCCGCGTTGTTTGTCAAAGTCATCCGACGTAACGCCAACGATTAGATAGTCACCTAAGGCCTTAGCACGCTCCAACAGGCGGACATGCCCGCGATGAAGATGGTCGTAGGTTCCGTAGGTAATGACCTTAGTCATGGTTAGGCCTTGTCCAACTCAATCAGCGCTTCCATGAATCGCTCCATCGAACGCTTGGGACCAGTGGTTACCCTCAGACAGCTGCCAAAAGCGCCAATACCGTCATACTCCTTAATGAGAATGCCTTTCTCGGCCTTCATGCGGCGAACGATTTCAGAAGCATCGCTAAACGGCTTAATGAACATAAAATTGCCTTCGCTGCTTCGATATTCATAGCCATTACTGTCAAGTTGCTCAACGAGCCACTGCTTGCCGCCAAGCTGATTCTCGATCATGGAATCGAGCAAGCCTTCGGTTTCCATGATTTTCTTTGCAAAGAGCATGGCAAACATATTTACATTGTGGGGAGTATTCAGCTTCTGTACGAGGGCAACTCCCTCAGGCCATCCTGCTACATAGCCTAAACGAGCTCCAGCAAGCGAGAATAGCTTCGAGAAAGTACGAGTTACAAATACATGTTCATGGGTAAGGGCGTAATTAATGGAAGTCTCAGGGCAGAAATAATGGTATGCCTCGTCAACGAGGACGGTAATCTGACGGCGTTCCGCTTCCTCGAAAAAGCGCATCATCTCGGTCTCGCTCCAAGCATTGCCCATGGGATTATTCGGATTAACAAGAATTAGCAGCTGCGTGTCATCGCTGATTTTGGAAATCACATCATCAACCGTGATGGTTAGGTCATCCCTGTAAGGAACCGGCACAAAATTGCGCCCATACATCTTCGAGTACACTTCGAACATCGCATAAGAGGGCGATACACAAACGATCTCGCCGCTAGGTGCAGTGAAGGCCTCAATGATGTTGCGAATGCCCTCGGAAGACCCGTTAACAAGCGACAGATGCTCGATGTCCGTACCAAGTCTTCCAGCGAGGAATTCGGTAAACTCAAGAGTCTCCGGGTACTGGGCCACCATTTCGGGCGTTACCCTCGAAAGAACCCCGTCGATGAACTCTTGAGATAGCCCCTCGGGGTTCTCGTTCAGATCAAGTCTGAGGTAACCCTCGCGCTTGTTCTGGTCAAAGATGCGATGAAGGTTCACGAGCCTCTCGTTAACGTAGTACACACTTACTCCTTTGTTTTAGGCTCTGTTAGACCAGAATTGACATC
>NZ_JBBNJW010000017.1:0-29144 GCF_040093305.1 Collinsella sp. CLA-AA-H302 | reverse complement strand
GGTATCGGATTCCCACATTCATCCGTACATGTACGGATGAATGTGGGAAGTGTTCGGATGAAGTTGCGAATCAAGGCAAGTGTCGCAAAGAGCGCGGGCGTTCCCCGCGCTCTTTGCCCCTTCGGCAAAGTGGGGTATACTGTCCGCAGTGTGAAAAGCCTTCGGGCTTTTAGCGGCTGCGGGTACCTGTACCTACAGCCGCATTTTTCGTTTTGGAGGCTCGATTATGAAGGAGCGCCCGCTCATCCCAGCAGAACAACAGGTCGCCCACCTCGCAGAGCGGGGCGTCCGCTTCGACATAATGAGCCCCGAGGATGCGGTCGCGTTCCTCCGCGACAAGAACTTCTTCTTCAAGGTCAAGGCGTTTGCGAAGTGCTTCTCAACGTATCGTAGCTCCGCGTCGGAGGGCTACGGACGCTACGTCAACCTAGACTTCGCCTACCTCGCCGAGCTCACCAGACTCGACCACCACCTCCGCGAGCACATCCTCTCGATGACGCTTGACATCGAGCACTACATGAAGGTCCATCTAAACCGGACGATGATGGACGACGGCGCCGACGGGAAGGAGATCCTCGACCTCCTCTTCGCCCACGAGAGGGTGCGTAAGGAGAGGATGCTGGAGGAGCGGTTCGATCCAAGCGGGTCAGAAACAGCCGTCGAGAAGATGAAGGCCATCGCCGACCGGCTAGATGAAGTGGGCGGCAGCGAGCGAGCGACGCTCTTCCTCGAGATGCTCCACATCGCCGAGGACCAGACTTTGGGGATAGACCCGGAGTACCTCGAGCGCAGCGTCTCGTACCTCGGAGACTCGAACTACACCCGGGACCTCGCGAATAAGTATGGCAGACGCGAGGACATGTACGTCTGGAACTACCTGGAACTCGTCTCCTTCGGGGGAATCATCGCGCTTTACAAGTTCTACTTCTACGACCTCAGGAGGGAACGCAGCCAGGAGGCCGAATCCGTCAAGCAGTTCCTGTTCCCCGTGAAGGCCCTGCGCAACGCGACCGCTCATAACGGCAACGTTCTGAACACGATCGGGCAGCGCCTACAGAAGCCCGTCGGCTCCATCGCGACGGCCGCGCGGGAGGAGCTCGGAATCGACCAGGAGCTCGTCGCCCTTACGAAGCGCTTCCCCGTCATCCACGACTTCACCGCGCTCGTGCTCTGCTTCAACAGAATCGTCAGCGATGCGGACGCGAGGTCGGAAAAGGCGGCAGGCCTGCGCACCCTGCGCGAGCGCTTCCTTGAGCACGCCGACTACTTCGAAAAGCAGATCGAGCTTGACCGAGGAATCAGGATGCTGGGGGAAGTCATGCGCTCGGGAGCCGATGTCATCTCTTCGAGCTCCCTATAGCTCTTCAGCCCCCTAATAGCCCCTTACCATTTGGGCCCCGCTCGGACAGAGTGGGTTCGAGTAGGTTCGAGCAACTCAGCAGCAATCCGACTACCCGCTGCATGAAAACCGCAGCTCAGACGCATGACATGCCGTCCCATGAAGCGGCGGGTTCGGGTAAGAGTACGTCCGAGTGGTCAGAGTAGGGCCCGACTCCCCCCCCCTCTTGGTGACGTGCAAAATCGCGAATAATCAGTGTCTCCCAATGGCCCCGCGGCGCCCCAGGGAGCCATGCAAACAAAAACAGGGCCCCTCTTTGCTGAAAAGTCGCGATTTTGCACGTCGCCGGAGGGGGTACCTTTGCTTACGGCAGAATATGGAAGCCCAAAGCGGCGATATCCTTGGCAAAGCCGCGCACGGTATCGAGCGAGACCTCGTACGGGTCACGGCCGATGTTCTTGCGCTTGGCCAGGATGCCGTTGGGCACCGTGATAATCTGGCAACCGCAGGCTTCTGCCTGGTAAATGTTGATGAGCTCGCGCGTGGACGCCCAGAGGACCTCGCAGTTTGGCTTGACGGTGGCCTTCTTGACCGACTCCGTCATAAACGGAATGGGATCAACACCAGTGTCGGCGATACGGCCGGCAAAAAGCGAGATGATGGACGGCGTCTCGGCGTCAACGGCCTCGACCATCTCGTCGACCTGCGCAGGCGTAAAGATGGTGGTGACGTTGACCTTGATGCCGTCGGCGGAAAGCTTGCGCACCAGCTCGGCGGTGGACTCACCCTTGGTGGTCACGCACGGAATCTTGACGTAGACGTTCTCAGCCCAGGTAGCGATCTCGCGGGCCTCGACCTCCATGGTCTCGACGTCGTCGGCAAAGACCTCAAACGACACGGACACATCGGTGATGTGGGCCAGAACCTCCTTGGCAAACGCGCGGTAATCCGTCACGCCACCCTTCTTCATAAGGGACGGGTTGGTCGTGAAACCCTGAACGTTGCCGTTCTCGTACATGTCGAGCATGCCCTCGAGGTTTGCACCGTCAGCGAACACCTTGATTGCCATCTGCCTGATTCCTTTCGCTTGCACAAGGCCGGTAAACTGCTAAACACTTTACCTACGTTTATCAAGGCGTGAGCTGCGGTTTTTTATCTTCTCGGCGAACGGTATAAACACCTCAGTGTTTGGATTGATAAATCGATTGAGCATGCAAAAGCAAAGAGTCGCAGTTTGAGCAAACGTCAGAAGGCGAGATTCATTAGATGAGGCCGAAATGTTGCATCGCGGTGACGGTGCCGTCGTGTGCGACGTCGTCGGTCACGTAGTCGGCGAGTGCCTTGACCTCGGGCATGGCGTTGCCCATGGCCACGGCCGTCTCGACGGCGGCGAGCATGCCCAGGTCGTTGCCCGAATCGCCAAAGCCAAAGGTGCGCGCACTTCCCTCGCGGCCCAGATACTCCAGCGCTCGCGCCACGCCCACGCCCTTGTCGATGCCTTTGGGGCTCAGCTCGCGATTCTGGCCACCGGTGTTGCACAGCTCAAACTCGCGATCGATAAAGCCATCATCGTTGGCTACGCGAGCCAGGTCGCACGCGTTAATGCACACCTTGCCCAAGCGCAAGCGGCCATCGATGCGCATTTCCTCGGCGCTGTGCACCACAGAAGTGCCGATCAGAGACGACTGCTCAACACCCGCGGGTTCCAGGGCAAAAGTAGCCACGTTGGTCTCGAAAAAGGCCTCAATCCCTGCCGCGGCCATACGACGCGCAAGCTCCTCGACAACACCCTCGTCAATGCAATCCTCGTGCACCACACGCCCCTCGACCTCGAGCGTGGCACCCGCCATGGCCACGACACCCGCAGGGTCGAGCACGCGCAGGCTGTCCGCAATCAGCCACAAGGGGCGACCCGTGCAGATAAACGCCTTGTGCCCCGCATCGCGCAGGCGATGAAACGCCTCGATGACCGCCTGCGAGGGACGTACCGCCGAAAAGTCCTTATCGGTCATGTTGTCGGGATCGAACGACGTCAGCGTGCCGTCCACGTCAAAAAACAGTACGGCGGAATCGGGGCACGCATCAATCATATGGGTTCCTTTCGAGGGCGATGGCAAACGAAGCATCCATCATATAATGGAGCGACGCAACCAGAGAGGTCACCCATGGAATTTTACGCAAGCTGCCCCGAGGGCTTTGAGTCCGCACTCGCCGACGAGCTTAAACGGCTCGGGCTTTCGCATGTCCGCCGCCTGAAGGGCCGCGCTACGTTTGAGGGCGAGCTCGAAGAAGGCTACCGCGCCTGTCTGTGGTCGCGCCTGGCCAGCCGCGTGTTTGTGGTGCTTGGGCGCTTTGAGGCGCAGGATGCCGATGCGTTGTACGACGGCGTTTACGACATCGCCTGGGAGAGCATTGTTCGCCCGGGCGCCACCATCGCCATCACCGCCCGCGGCGTGACCGAGCAGCTGCGCAACACGCGCTTCTCGGCCCTGCGCGCCAAGGACGCGCTGTGCGACCGTCTGGCCGAGACCACGGGCCGTCGCGCCGATGTCGATGCCGCCGACCCCGATGTCCACCTGCTGCTTTCGCTGCGCCAACGCCGCGCGAGCATAAGCCTGGACCTTTCGGGCGACCCGCTGTTCAAGCGCCTGCCGCCCGCGGCGACCCGCGCCGGCGAGGGCGCGCACGTGCTGCGCCCCGACTACGCCGCCCTGGTGCTGGCGCAGGTCGGCTGGACTGCACTGTGCGAGCGCGAGCTGACGGCCGACGATTACGAGAACGAAGCACTGCCCACGCTGGTCGACGCCTCGTGCGCCGGCGGCGGTCTGCTGCTGGAGGCCGTAAACATTCTGACCGATCGCGCCCCGGGCGCCGCCCGCGAGCGCTGGGGCTTTGAGGGCTGGCAGCTGCACGATGCCGCCCTATGGGAGCAGCTGCTTGCCGAGGCCCGCGAGCGCGAGGCAGCGGCGCGCGGGCGCCAGGCGCGCATCGTTGCCGCAGACATCGACCCCGCCGCCCGCAAGACCGCCGAGCGCATGGTCAAGTGCGCCGGCTACAAGCGCTTTGTCGACTTTTGCGCCGCCAAGCCCGCCACTGTGCTGGACCACGCAGGCGCTGTCGCCGGCGCCGCCGTGGTCGCAGACACCACCGAGACCCCACTTTCGCTCATGCACGACGCCATGACGCTCGTCGGCGAGCTGCGCCGCGCGCCCGAGCTTGCCGCTGCTCCGGTCGCCGCGCTCACCCGCGATGGCCTTATGGCCCGCGCGCTCCATGCCGAGCCCGCGCGCTCCATCGCCGTCATGCCCAACAACGAAGAGGCAACTATCGAGGTTTGGCCCTCGCTCGACCACGCCGCTGCAGCATTTGAGGCTGAGACCAGCGCAAATGCCGAGGAGCAGGCCGCGGATACCGAAGGCGAAGCCGCCGACACCCTCATGCCCGAACCTACCGCCACGCTCGACCTGGGCGACGGCAAGCCGCTGCCCGTGCTCATCCCCGAGTCCGAGCAGTTCGCCAACCGCCTGCGCAAGAACGCCCGCCTGCGTCGCAAGTGGGCAAAGCGCGAGGGCGTGAGCTGCTACCGCGTCTACGATGCCGACCTGCCCGACTACTCCGCCGCCATCGACCTGTACGAGGGTTGCCCACAGACGCCGGGCCGCTGGCTCGTCATCGCCGAATACGCGGCGCCCAAGACCATCGACCCGGCGCTGGCCCAGGCCCGTATGCTCGACATCTTGGCCATCGCGCCGCGCATCCTGGATGTTCCGGCCGAGCATGTGCACGCCAAGGCCCGCATGCGCTCACGCGGTGGCTCGCAGTACGGCAAGCAGGGCGCCGGCAAGGGCGGCTCGGGCGAGCGCGCCAATATCGCGCGCCGTCGTCTGCCGCTCATCGAAGAGGGCGGGCTCACCTTTGCCGTCAACTTTGACGACTATCTGGACGTGGGCATCTTCCTGGACCACCGCGTCACCCGCAACCTGGTGCGCGAGCACGCCAAGCAGGCGCGCCGCTTCCTCAACCTGTTCGCTTACACCGGCACCGCTACCTGCTATGCGGCCGACGGCGGCGTCGAGGAGACCGTGACGGTCGACCTCTCGAACATCTACCTGGACTGGGCCGAGCGCAACATGCGTCAGAACGGCTTTGTGGGACCGCAGCATCACTTTGTGCGTGACGACGTGCTCGCCTGGATTCGCGACCAGCGTCAGACGCGCAACCGCTGGGACCTGATCTTTGTCGACCCGCCCACGTTCTCGAACTCGTCCAAGATGGGCCGTCGCACCTGGGATGTCCAGCGTGACCATGTTGAGCTTTTGGCCGGCGTATCGCGCCTGCTCACGCAGGGCGGGCACGCCATCTTTAGCTGCAACCTGCGCGGCTTTCGCCCCGAGACGCGCAAGCTCGCCCGCGCGGGCGTCGTGTTGGAGGACATTACGGCGCAGACCATCCCCGAGGACTTCGCACGCAACCAAAAGGTGCACCATTGCTACATCGTGCGCCGCCTGCCCATCGAGGACGCCATGGCCGAGGTCGGCTTTAGCGCCGAGGAAATTGCTGAGCGCGTCGAGGAACTGCGCAACCCCGAGGCCCGCAAGCCTCGCGCGGCAGCGCCCGCGCACGCGCAGGCCGGCAACGGCAAGTCCAACTTTGCCGGCAAGCCCTCCCCCGCCGGCAAGCCCAAAAAGAAGAAGTTCTACGCCAGCAATCCCAAGGGCAAATAACAAAGTTGCGGTGGAATACGGACTGTTTTGCCTGGAATTAGGCAAATTTAGACCGTATTTCACCGCAACACATATTGGGATGGTGGTTGGCGATCTAGCCTTGGGTAACTAGGCGGTAGCCAATGCCTACGTGCGTTTGGATATAGCGCGGATGCGCAGGGTCGGACTCGATCTTTTTGCGCAGCGTACCCATAAAGACACGCAGGCTCGCCAGGTCGCTCTTGGTCGCCGTACCCCAAATCTCGCGCAGGATAAACTGGTGCGTCAGCACCTTGTCGGCGTTGTGCGCCAGCAGGCACAAAAGCTTGTACTCGATCGGCGTCAGGTGCAGCTCCTCGCCGTCCATCGTGGCGATGCCGGCGTCAAAGTCGATATGCAGCTCACCGGTATCGAACGAGCCCTCGGAGGTAACACCGCCCGTTTGCGCATACGAAAGGCGCCTGAGCGTCGTGCGAATGCGCGCGAGCAGCTCCTCGACCGAAAACGGCTTGGTCAGATAGTCGTCGGCACCGGCGTCAAGCGCACGGATTTTGTCCGCATCCTCGCTACGTGCCGATACCACGATAATCGGCATGCCCGACCACGCGCGCACCGACTCCACCACCTTGACGCCGTCCATATCGGGCAGGCCCAGATCGAGCAGCACAATGCTCGGCGCCTGCGACGAGGCGGCGGCGATGGCGGCGTGGGCGGTCTCCACGGCCATATGGCGCAAGCCGTGCGCCTCGAGCGCGGCAACGATAAGGTTGCGGACGGCGGGATCGTCCTCAACGACCAAGATGAGCGGTTTCACAGCAGAGTTCGGCACGGCGCTACTCCTTATCAAACGAAACATCGGCGACGGGAAGCTCAATCGTAAAGACCGAGCCGTGCGGGTCCGCCGCGGCAACCTCTATGCTACCGCCATGCGCCAACGCAATGGAGCGGCAGAGCGAAAGTCCCAGACCCACACTGCGTCGGCTATCGGCCAGGCCATGGTTGGCGGTGTAGAACGACTCAAAGATGCGCTCGCGGTCCTCGGGCGCAATGCCCGGCCCGTCATCGGCAACCGAGCACGTCACGTGCCCATCGTCGACGCCAATCGAAATCACGATATGCGAGCCTGCGGGCGTATAGGTGATGGCGTTGTTCACCAGGTTTACCACCAGCTGCACCATCAGGCGCGCGTCGACGTTGACGAGCGCCGGCTCGTCGCACGCCACCACCTTGAGGTCGTGCTCGTGCACGGCCGGGTTCACGTGGCGCAGCGCCTCCTCGACGATATCGTCCATAAGCTCGAGCGTGGTCGACAGATGCATACCGCCGCCCTCGAGCTTGGTGATGGCGAGCAGATTCTCGACGGTGGCGTTGAGCCATTGCGCATCCGAGCGAATGGATAGGAGCATGCCGCGGCGCGTCTGGTCGTCGAGCACGGCCGTGCCGGTCGAGCCCTGGTCGAGCAGCACGTCGGCATTACCCGAAATGCTGGTAAGCGGCGTGCGCAAATCGTGCGAGATGGAGCGCAACAAGTTGGCGCGCAGCTGCTCGTTTTTAGCGAGCACCGCCGCTTCCTCGCGGGCCTCCATGGCGCGGGCGCGATCGAGCGCCAGCTCGCCTTCGCTCACGATGGCATCGGCAAGCGTCCGCTCCTCGGACGTCAGCGCATCGGGCTCGGCGACAATGGCGAGCACCCCCACCACCGAGTCGGGATCACCCGCGCGCACCATGGTGTCGCCCGAGTGCACGGTCAGGTATATGCCAAAGAACGCCGAGCCGCCATAGGTGGCATCGAGCGGCGTTCCCACATAGGCGGATGCTGAGAGCCGTGGCGGCATCTGCGGCGCCAGCTCGTGCACCGGCGCGGCATCGCCCACGGCCGTGTACATCGTGCGCGGCAGCAGGTCATCGTCGTCGGCATCGGCGCTATACCACACGACCGGACAGTCCGAAAGACGCGCCAGTTGCGTTGCCATAGCATGCACAATCTGTTGCTGATCGCCGCACCGCTGCAGCATGCGGTTGGTCTCGAGCACCATCTGCGTGCGCCGGTCGCTGGCGGCGGCCTGCGCCAAGGCACGACGCAGGGCAAGCGAAATCGAGCTCGACACGAGCGAGACCGAAAACATGATGAAGAACATGCCAGGATAGACGCGGTCGATAAACGACAGCGAGTAGCGCGGGTCGACAAACAGGAAGTTGTAGAGCGCCACGGCGGCAGCCGAACTCAGCAAGCAATACAGGCGGCTCCAGGTAAAGAACGCGCACAGCTGCACGGCGAACACATAGACGATCATGATGCTCGGCGCGAGACCCGGATGGTCGAGCAGCGCGCCCACAATCGTCGCCGCGACCAGCAGCCCCGCCGATACGCAGGCGTCATACAGAGGGCTGCGACGCGTCAGCGTCGTGCGCCGCCACCAAAAGTTCTCGGCAATATCGCCGTCCGCATGGACGTCCATCAGCGCCCCGCCCCTCTCTCAAAAGCAAAAACCACCACAAAGGGGACAGGCACCTTTGTGGTGGTTTCCCCTTGTGGTGGTTCCAAGTGTATAGCCTTTGCAGCCTGCGGTCGTTAGACAAACAGCGCGTGCGCGAGCAGTGCGCACACGCACGCCGCGACAAACACCAGCGCCACGACCGAAATCACGCGATCGGCCATGTCCATGTTGGCCCGATTCGTAAAGAACCGATCTTCGGCGGCATCGGCGCGTGCCTCGCGCACCACTTCGGCAACCACCTCGCGGCCATCAAGCATCTTTGCATCCATGTTTGCCTCCCCGGCCCCAATCTTGTCCATCGAAAACCAACTCCGTGCAACCTGTCGGCGCCTACGGGCGCTCGTTGGGAGCCAGGCGTTGCATCTTGTTCACGGCCTTAAACTTGGTGAACAGCGGCACGTACTCAAAGCTCACGTTGGAGTTCTCCAGGCCGTACCAGCGCGCGGGGGTGCCGGCAGCACGGCGGATGATGTACTTGAGCGTGATGGCCGTACGCTCGCTGGGCTCCACGTCGCTTTCGGGCGCCAGCAGCTTGCGGATCATGACGAACTTAAACGTACCGATGTTGCCCGGATCCTTGTAGACCGAGTAGTCGTGCGTCTGCGCCGGCAGCTCGCCGCTGGCAGCCAGGTCCTGAACAACCTGGCGCAGGTAGGCATTGACGCGCTGGTTGATCTTATAGCCCAGGTACAGATGCACGCGGAACACGTAGTCGGTGCCGAACGTCTCGACCGAGTAGGCAAAGGTATGCGGCTCGTCCATGGTCTCGACATTCACGAACCACCAGGCGCGAGCGCGCTTGGGGTGCTTATCCAAGATGGAGTAGACGATATCGCGGTCGATATAGTCGGTGTTGGTGTCCTTGGTCAGGTACACGATGTTGTCGCTCACGAGCTCGTAGCGATCGTCGTCGCGTAGGCGTTTGAGCTGCGGCAGATAGCTGCGCAGCGGCAGCAGCGTAAACTGACGTTGCTCGACCGCCGTGCCGTTGTACCAGCACACCATGATGCCCATGATGAGCGCGGCCATAAGGATGGTGAAATAGCCGCCGTGGAAGAACTTGGTGAGCGAGCTCACAAAGAAGAAGCCTTCGAGCAAAAGGAAGAAGGCCGCGAAGATCCACGGAGCAACCTTGAGATTGCGCTCCACGTGCAGATAGAAGAAGAGCAGCATTGTCGTGCACATCATGGTCAGGGTAATGGCCAGGCCGTACGCGGCCTCCATGTGCGCCGAGTTCTGGAACAGCAGCACCACGACGACGCAGCCCACGAGCATGACGTTGTTGACCATGGGGATGTAGAGCTGACCCTTGGTCTCGGCAGGATAGAAGACCTGCATATGCGGCATGAGATCAAGGCGGCTGGCCTCGGACACCAGCGAGAATGCGCCGGTGATGAGCGCCTGCGAGGCGATGATGGCCGCGACGGTGGAAAGGCCGACGGCAAAGGGGCGCAGACCCGGGGCGAGCATCTGGTAGAAGGGGTTGAGGTCGGCGATACCCATGAGCTCCGGGTTGCCGGCGTTGTTGATAAGCCACGCGCCCTGGCCCATGTAGGACAGCAGCAGGCAGCACTTAACGAACGGCCAGGTGGCATAGATGTTGCCGCGGCCCACATGGCCCATGTCGGAATAGAGCGCCTCGGCACCGGTGGTGGCCAGGAAGCAGCTGCCCAGAATCATGATGCCCGCATGGTTGTTGGGGCTCAGCAGAAAAGCGATGCCACGCAACGGGTTGAGGCACAGCAGCACCGCGGGATACTGGCAGACAAAGAACAGGCCCGTGCCGCCCAGGAACAAAAACCACAGCGTCATGATGGGGCCGAAGGCGTGACCGATCTTGGCCGTGCCGATGCGCTGCACCAAGAAGAGCGCGATGATGATGGCGAGCGTGATGGCGACAACGCGGCCCTGGTCATCCCCGAGCACGGCGTGAACCGCAGGGATGGTGCGCAGGCCCTCGATGGCCGTGGTAACGGTAACAGCCGGCGTCAGGATGCCGTCGGCGAGCAGCGCGGCGCCACCCAGCATGGCGGGGATGATAAGCCACTTGCCGCAACGCTTGACCAGGCTGTACAGGGCAAAGATACCGCCCTCGCCGTGGTTGTCGGCGCGCAGCGAGATCAGCACGTACTTGACGGTCGTCAGCAGCGTGACCGTCCACACGACAAGAGAGAGCGCGCCGAGCACGAACTCCTGCGTAACGCTTCCGATGCCGCCGTTGCCGGCAACGAGCGCCTTGGTTACATACATAGGGCTGGTGCCGATGTCGCCGTACACCACGCCCAGCGTGACGAGCATCGCCGAGATGCTCACAGGAATCGCAGCGTGCGAGGCTGCCTCCTTGGCCTTTTGTTCCATAAGCCGGTTTCCTCCCAACTTTAATGTTCGAAGGGATTATAGGCAATCGGCCCATGTTTTAATGCACTGTTTTCCCAGCTAGATAAACATTTATACGGCCTTTATGCCATCGCGCGATATGGAATGTGGCAAAGGGACTGTCCCTTTGCCACATTCGTCATTTTCCGAGCCAGTTTTTGAACCACCACTCCATGGAGCGACTCATCTCGGCCATAAAGGGGCTGGTGTGTTTGCGGGTGTAGATATCCACCACGCGCTCCCCCACCTCGCGGGCATGCGGGCGAAACATCGCGTCCATCTCGGCCACCTGCGCGTCCATGGTCGCGGCATCCGCGCGGCAGTAGCGCTCCTCGTGCACCAGGTTCACCACGGGGTGCGCGATTGCCGGGCGCTCCTTACGGGGCGTGCCGATGATGAGCATCGACAGCGGCATGGTATAGGGCGGCAGATCGAGCAGCTCGGCGACTTCCTCGGCATTCTCGACGATATCACCGATGTAGCAGCTCCCCAGCCCCAGGGCCTCGGCGGCAACCACGGCGTTTTGAGCAGCAATCACGGCGTCCTGGGCCGCGATGGCAAAGTCGCCCAAACCCGGCGCGCGGCGGGGCGCCCTGCCCGTGCGCTCGACAAAATCGGGCTCAAAGCAGCCCACGTGCTCAAACAGATCGATCCACTTGGCATAATCGACCACAAATATAAGTGCCCAAGGCGCCTTGGCGATCATGGGCTGGTGATCGCACAGGTCGGCCAGACGGTCCAGCGTAGCCTGCTCGCGAATGCTCACGATGGAATACATCATCATGGCGCCCGCCGACGGCGCACGGCTCGCCGCATGCAAGATCGCCGCCCGCTGCTCGTCGGTCACCGCCACGGGACGGTCGTCGCCATCACGCGCGAAGGCACGCGTAGACGAGCGATGCTCCAAGATGTCCAGCGCTGCGTTGCCCGTAGTCTCGACCGGATAGCCGTACATATCCACAGCCGTCGCACAAACCTGCTCGCTCATCTGCTCGCTCATAGCCCTATCCCTGCCATTTCTTTAAGAAGCCTTTACGTTTCCGTGTAATTCCCGTCCATTATCGCGCAGGTCGCCACTACATTGCGCCACACCGCCACACGTGCGCGTTAATATGGCTGGTTGTTGTGCGCAGCCACCAATTGCAGCGCATATCTTGGTAACAATCGGGTAAACCCCCGCTTTCGTAGGTTTTAAGTTTGTGAGGAGTCTCAGCATGTTCGCTGCCGCCATCTCGCTCGTCGGTCTTGCGGCGACCGTCTACCTTGTCTTGCGCGAGGCCAAGGCTATTCGCGCACAGTCGGGCACCGTTGCCAAAAGCGCTCTTGGGTGGAGCGTCGCGTTCGGCCTGTTCCAGCTCTTTTTGACCATTTGGGGCGCCATTGGCCTCGTCGCCCAAAACGAGCCGCTCGCCTTTGTGACGCTCGTCCTGACCAATGCCATCCTCACCGGATGCGCCTGGGCTAGCATCGCCCGCGACCGCATCGCCCCGCGCGTCTTTGCGTTTGCCTCCGCCGACGCCCCCGCCCCCACCGGCAAGCTCGCCCGCCTGCGCGGCGCCTTTGTGGGCAAACCGCTCGTCGCCGCCGTCTTGTGCCTGCTGCTCGCCGGCGTCTTTGCGCTGCTGGGCATGGAGGTCTCGTCCAACCACGACTTTACCTGGGTCTACCCCCTGTGCATTCTGCTCGAATGGGCCATCATCACCGTGCTCATGGTCGGCTTGTTCTTCCTATTCCAGCGCCACGGCGCAGCTCCCGCGGTCCTGGCCTTTGCCCTCTTTGCCCTGGGCATTGCCGAGTTCTTCGTCATCACGTTTAAATCCATGCCCATCCAGCCGGGCGACCTTTCGGCCATCTCCACCGCCGCCGCGGTCGCCGGCAACGGCTACACCTTCTCGATCTCGCTGTTCTGCGTGCTGTCCATGGGCTTTACCGCCATCGCCATGCTGCTGTGCGAGTACGCCGGCCTGGTCGCGCCGCACCGTCAGAAGGGCGCCGCTAACGCCAAGCGCATGCTGCTCACCAACCTGCTCGTGGCGGTGCTGTGCCTGGGCGGCGTGACCGCGCATGTCACGCTCATCGACTACTACAACACCCTCGGCATCACTGTCTACACCTGGCGCCCGCTCGAGAGCTACTGGCGCGAGGGCTACCTGCCTGCCTTTATTAGTGCGGCACAGTCCATCAAGCCGCCCAAACCCGCCGACTACTCCGTCGACGATGCCAAGGCCACGCTCAAAAAGTACGCCAAGGCCTACGACAAGTCCGACGCGGCCAAGAGCGACGAGCGCGCCGCCGCAAAGGAGCAGTTCGACAGCGAGAAGCCCACGGTCATCGCCATCATGAACGAGACGTTCTCGGATCTGTCGATCTACCAGAACATGCGCGCCGGCTACGAAGGTCCGCAGTACTTTAAGAACCTGTCCAACTGCCTCAGCCGCGGAAAGCTCTACGTGAGCGCCTACGGCGGCGGCACGGCCAATACCGAGTTTGAGTTTATGACCGGCAACTCCATGGCCAACCTGGGCTCGGGCGTGTACCCCTACACCATCTACAACATGGAAACGACCGGGAACCTGGCAGAGCAGTTCAAATCGCTCGGCTATTCCACCACGGCCATGCACCCCAACCACGCGACCAACTGGAACCGCGAGAACGTCTATAAGGACTTTGGCTTTGACCAGTTCCTGTCCATCAACGATTTCCAGGGCGCCGATACCCTGCGCGGCATGGTGACCGACCAGGCAACCTACGACAAGATTCTTGAGCTGCTCGACCAGAACGCCGACCCGCAGTTCATCTTCGACGTGACCATGCAGAACCACTCGGGCTACGACACGGGCCTGCTGCCGGTCGACAAGCAGATGCACCTGAACATCGACACGACCGACCTGGACGCCAAGACCGTCGAGGACGGCACGCTCTCCGATGTCGACGAGTATGTCTCGTGCATCGAGCAGTCCGATCAGGCGCTGCGCTACTTCCTCAACGCCCTGAGCAAGCTCGACCGTAAGGTGGTCGTGGTGTTCTGGGGCGACCATCAGCCGTTCTTCCCGTCCAAGTTCAACGATAAGTGGTTTACCGGCGAGGACGACGCCACCCACCAGGAACGCTTGTGGCAGACCGACTACATCATCTGGGCTAACTACGACGTTGCCGGTTGCGACCAGACGAGCGAGGTCGACGACTTGTCAACCAACTACCTGTCCACGCAGCTTATGCAGCTGATTGGCGCCCCGCTGACCGACTACCAGAAAGCGCACATGACGCTGCGCGAGTCGCTGCCCGCTATCAACTCCGTGGGCTACGAGGACGCCAGTCTGCGTTGGGCGCTCTCCTCCAACGTCACCGGTGACGACGCCGCTGCCGCTGCCGCCACCAAGGCGCGCGAGGATTACGCCAAGATGCAGTACTACGAGATGTTCCGCGACGGCAAGAACGTCTATACGGAGCACTTCCAGACCGAGGCCAACGAGACCGACCCCAACCTGGCGCCGGGCACAACCAAGATCAAGTAACGGGGTCGGGGACCCGAATCGGCGGCAGACGGAGGCGCGGGAAAGGTCTGCTGCTCAAACAGTCCTGCGCAAGACGGGGGCCACATTAAGTGGCCTCCTTTGCGTGCGGAACTCGCGATGAACCTTATATGCCTCCGCCCGGACAGACGCCCTGTTGTTGGAGCGCAGCTTGTCATAGGAGTATCCGCTGAACATATATAAGTTGAAGGCCACATTAAGTGGCCTTCTTTGTATTCGGAAAGTGTGTCCCGGAATCTGCCTTCGGAATGGGACGCAGTTTCCGCTTGAGAGTCTGTTGGGAAAGCGCATCCCACTTCAAGAGTAAATTCCGGGTCGCACTTTCCGCTAAGGCTCTCAACCGGAAAGTGCATCCCATTCCAAGCCTTAATTCCGGGACATAGTCTCCGGACAAGACGTCACCCGGAAAGTGGGGACCACTCTGAGCGCCGATTCTGGGACACACTTTCCGAAACCCCGCCCATCCGGAAAGCCCGTCCCACTCCGTATACATCCAGGCATGAAATCATCAGCTTATTAGGCCTTCTATCAATAAAGAGACACCCTCCCGGGCGGCGGGCACGAAGTTCATCGCGAGTTCCGCACGCAAAGAAGGCCACTTAATGTGGCCTTCGTCTTGCGCAGGACTGTAGAGCAGGGAACTTCGTGCCCGCCGCCCAGGAGGGCGTTGCGTTTAGAAGATGGACCTAGCGCTTGTTCCTCCGGGACAAAAGAAGCGCGGCTATAAAAGCGATGATGGCAAGCGCCAGCAACACCAAAAGCAAAGCGAGCGTGTTGTCGCCCGTTGCCGCCAGACCAAGCAAGCCGGGCTTCTTGCTGCCAGCAGGTTGTACGGGGATCTTCTCGCCATCGTCTTCGGCGGTGATTTCCCAGCGAATTGCCTTGTTTGCGTCGGCAAGCTCGTTGCCCACCGACGTCGGGACACTTAGTTGCAAATTGAGTACCGTGCTGCCATCGCTCGTAAACGTTGCGACCTGCGTGGGATAGGCAAACACGCTGCCCGGCGTTCCCGTCTGGAGCCAACCGGCAGACGCATCGGCCGCCGACGCCGTTAGGGTAATGGGCGACAGCAGATGTGCCGTCTCGTGATCGACAACAGCCCGCACAAACACACGTACCTGGGACTTTACACCCGTGGCACGAACCCCAATCTGTTGCTCGCGTACATCGCCGGGCATTAAATCTTTAAAGGCTGGAAACAGATCGGGCTCCCCCGAGGAGTCCGTCGCTCCCGATACCGTTAGCTGGCGTGCATTTCCGTCATAGGCAATCGTGGGAATGTCAGCAAACGCACGGGCAGGAACGGTGAGCGCGATAAGGCAGACGATTGCCGCCATCACGCAGCGCAGGGAACACACAACGTCTTTACGAATCGGAGAAGCCATACTTACGCACCTCCATGCGGCGGCACCAGCACGCCATCCTTGACCGTACAGCCCCATGCCTCTGTAGCTGCGTCTTCGGGCGTGGACTGAATCGCCTGGGTCGAGATGTCCACGACCAGGTTCTTGCCATCCAGCTTCTGCTCAGTCACGCTTTTGATGAGCACGTCAGTTTTGGTCATCGGCGCAACAGGAGACGTCCAGTAGTAGTACCCGTCGGACGCGACGACCCAAGACGAGGCGTTGTTGGAAGCGGATGCATCGCGCACGCTGCCCCACACAATGTCGTAGTCGGTGCCGGCAACCGGCTCATCCCACAGGCGGGCGCCATTCTGATCCTGCCAGTAAATATCCACCGCGACCCGCAGATATGCCGGAGCCGTGCCCGTGTTTGCAATCGCAACGTCGCTCTTCACGTTGTTATTGAGCTTCTCGTCTACCGTGGGCGTCACCGTACCAAAGCCAAACTCGTTGACCAGCACACCCGTAACCGAAAGCCACGCAAAGGTGCCGGCGGCGCCAGCCAAAAGAAGAGCGCCGACAAGGAGGGCGACAATCCGCTTACGCTTAGTCATCCTAGTCCTCCCTCCTCAGTGTGCCGTTTTCCCAAACATTCTTGGCACGCGAGCCACCATCGACCCATTTGTCTTTCGCACGTGTGTTGACGCACGTCACCACCGTGTCGCCCACGCTCGATGCAGACGAGATGGTCAACTCGGCAGATTTACCGGGCGCCTTTCCCGGCGTACTCAGTTCGTCCTCGTAACGCCACGCCCAAGCCGTGTCCTCCTCGACGGTATAGATGCCAGCCGGCACGGCAAACTGCACACTGCCGACATACCAGACCTCACCGTTTTCGGAGCGCTTCTCGCTAACTTTTACCTCGACCATGCGCGTCTCGACAGGAGAACCCTCCGACGCCTTTCGCGTTACCTTAAAGCGGAACGTTTGCCCCATTGCGCTGGCGTCGGTAGTCTTTTTAACGATCGTCAGCGCATGAGTCTGTGCAAAGTTGAACACGGCATTGCCGTCACCCTGATCACCCTCGCCCGTCTTCTTGGACTCCAAGCGGTTGGCCAGATCGAACGAACCGCCACCCGAACCCAGACTGTAGAGCGAGACAAACTTGTCGTTTACGGGCACTTCCGCCGCAGTAACGCCCTCCGTATCAGGGCCGTAGCTTGCCTGCTTCACCGTAACAGTCAGTTGCGTCCCCATAAACGGCTCGGCAAAGCAGACCTTAAACGGCGCCTTATCGGCGGCGTCGTCGACGGTGTTGGCGGCGGAAGGATCGAGCAGCCACTTAAGCTGCGCGGTCATGTTTTCGGGCTTTCCATCAGACGTATCGTTGGCAACCACGCGATACGTCACGGGATACAGGTCCATATCTCCCTTGACCGGCTCGTCCTTAAACGTATCCCAAGCCTCCGCAGCACCTTCGGCACCCACATATCGCCATTCCAAGAAGAGTTCACGCTTATCGCCATTGGCGGCCGCCTGCTCATCGAGCAGCGCAACGATCTTGGAGTGGGCATCCGGGTCATATGCCACGGATTTTTGCTCCATCACGGGGTTGCCGCTCTCGTCCATTTTAGGGACATCGACCGTGTGGATAAAACCGGACTTGCCGTCTTGTGCGCGCTCATCGCCCGAGTCGACGGTCGCCGTAAAGATGACCGACCCGTCGATACCGTGATAGTGCACCTTATACGGCGCAATCTTGTACACCGCAGTGTAGGTCACGTTCTTAAAGGGCTCATTACCCTCAAGGGGATACTTCTCCTCATCGGTCATCAGGGTGTAGTTGCCATCGGATGTATAGTCACGCGACCAGCCGACAAAGTCGTACTTGGTGCCATCCTTGCCGACAACCTCAGCTGTAGCTCTTACTTCCAGCGATATTTGATCGCCCGAGTCGGTGCGCGAAAGAAAACGCACGGAATCGGGGTTATCCAGATTGTTATCGATATTCGATTGGACCTTTACCGCGCTCGCACGGTAGACCGGGTACAGCTCCATGGGGGCGTTGACCACCGTGTTTTTATTCACCATGGAAACGCCGTCCGACCAAACGATATAACCGCTGCCAGTTACCGGCTTAACTTCCGTCCAGCCCACGAAGGTATTGTATGCACCCGTTGCAGCATCGATATCGCCGACGTTATACGTAGGCAGTGGCATGCCGCCCTTAAGACTGCCGAGCGTATCGTCCTCCTGCGCGAGTTTGCCATCGATATCGGTATCGTTCAGGTGATACACCACCGCGATGGGCGTGTAGTAGGCCACAAACGTATAGGGCTTGCCGGGCTCCACGGGATAGGTATACGAGTTATTGCCGTCAGATTCGAGCTCCTTAACCTCACCGTTCGGGAGTTCGATTTCGACCTTATTCAGCTTGTATAACTCGCCGCCGGACTTGTATACCGTCGTTTCGATATCAGGAATCACCGTTGCCGTGGCAGGATCGGTGTCCGCATTGAGATTAGGGGCGATGTCATACCTAGGAACATTCACCTCGGAAGTGCCATTAAAACCGGCGCGGTGCAGGTTGGTGGTGTAGTTGACGTCGAACTTTGCGTAGACGGGATAGGCATCCTGACACTGGGTGACCTTGGAGTCATCCGTCGCCAAGTATGGCGCCGCCTTTTCCGGATCGCTCGTCACATAGGGGTCGTTGGCGACATCATAGATATATTTCCAGACGGCAGAATCCTTCTTGACCTCGGCGGTCGAAATCCAGCCCAGGAACTTATAGCCCGGCACGGCCATGTCGGCATCGGTCGGGGAAGCTTCGAGGGTCAGGGGGCTCTCATACGATCCCTTCTCACCATCTTCTGGTTTTTCGGCCACTTTAACCGACTTATTAACATGCGGGTAGTAATACGTGAACGTCGGATCCGCCCCGTTCACCTTGGTCTGCAGCAAGTTACTCTCATAGCGCCGCGTGGCAGTCCTCACGACATTATCGCCCTTGTTGTAGAAATTAACGTCCGTGGTAATCATCGCGCGAACGTAGTACTTCTTATCTGTACGCACTATGCTCTCGATGGGATTTTTCACATATGTCCAATATTCACCATCGCGCTCAAGCGTCCAGAAATTCAGGCGATAGCGATCATTCACCAGTTTGGCCGTTACGTTCAGCGAAGCCGAAGTCCAAGTATCGCTTAGCGTTGCAGCGCCTGGAAAATCAGTATCGGCATAGAGGTTTTTTAGAGTATCGGCTCCCGTATCGTTTTTAACGTTGTGCGAGTACGCGTTAAGGGGACTCACGACAAGGGTTTTCGTCGTGTAGCGCGTCTCACACGTTCCGTCATAACTATCCTTTATGCCGTGGTCAACATGCTCCGGACCCCAGTGGACGACGTTTTCACGCACGAAGGTACTACCGACGTTTTCCTCAAAGGGCGTTTGATAGCGATTCCAAACGGAACAAAGTAGCTTGCTGTCCGTAAACTCATGGTTGGTATAAGCCCGAACGTAATAATCCACTCGGTACTCAAAGCGGGCGATGTAGGTATGTGGCACAGTTAGATCGACATCGGCAGGGAGTGTGTAGCTGGGGTCGCGGCTTACGCGCACCTCGAGCGGAGCATCCTCGGTCCCCTTGTTTTCATACCAACCCAAGAAGCGATAGCCATCGGGCAGCTTGCCGCCATTGGACAGGGGCGTACCTTCCGTGTTGCACACCTGTACCGTGTAGACGCTGGTGCCGTCCTCGGTAGTCTGGACGTCGACATTGGTTTTGCCCACACCGTCGCGCAGAGTCTTATCGTCGGTTGTGTCCTGCTCATTGCCCTCGAACACCGTTATGATGTTCGACACGTAGTCGCTGTACACCGGGTAGAAGTCGGTAGGACGGACAACCGTGATCTCGCTACCCGCAGGATAAAAAGCTCCCTGATTTTTAAGCTCGGCTAACTGAGTCGAGGTGATGGCGGCATAGCCACCATTCATCCCCGCCTCGCTGCTAGGCTGCGTGGTCCAGCCGATAAATGTCGCGGTAGGCTTCAAGTTGCCGCGATCCGCGGGGGCAGCGGGCGTCAAACCCACGCCATAGCGGTACCAATCAGTTGACTTGCCGTGCGCAGCACCGGTTTTCCAATCAAGCGTCTCGCCCTTAACGTTATAGAACAGCACCTGTGCCTCGTACGAAGCGATAAACAGGTCATTGCCCTCAAAAGCCTTGGCCCCTTTCGCGTTATCGGCAGTATAGGTTGACGTTTCGTCGTGCAACTCGCTCTTCTGGACCTGCTTGCCAGCAGCCACAGCATCGGCATCGGTCTTGCCGTCAAACCAGCTGTTGTCTTGTCCAATTCGATTCACTTGCACATCGGGCTCGCGGAACCAGCCCATAAAACGGTAGCCGCCGTTCTCCTCGCTCAGCCCCTCAGGCTTTGCGGAGGTATCCTGCTTAAACGTTACCGACGTATCGCCCTGGGCCAAGCCCTGGGCCGTTCCCGCCAGCACGGCACTCACGGCAAAGGTATACGGATCCGAGGTCGCCTGATCAATACCGAGTTTGGTTGCCTCGATGGTCGCGATGCCTGCACCGGGAAAATCAATCGTCGCCTTAACGCTCTGGCCATGCACGGGAATATTCAGTTTGTAGTCCATCGCCCACTCATTGGGGTGTGAGTCATTCAGATACGCATCGTTAGCAGTCGAGCGCATGGTGCCGGCACAGAAGTCGTAATCATGCTGCTCCCACAGCTCACGTGTGACGTAGCGTTCGTCGTCCCAAGGACCGAATCCGGCACCGGATACCGTGCCATCACCCGCAAGGGCGTAAATCTTCTTCTTGGCTGCCGTACCCTGACTAAACCCGGATAGGCTGACACTGGGCTTGAAGTAGCAATCAGTGATAGTCGCATCACCCGCATTAGCGCGTGCAGCAATACCGCCCAGGTTCACGTCGTTTTGAATAATGGGGATCACGGCGATGGGGTTGTACTGGCGCGAGCTCAAATCGCCGGCGAAATGGCTGCGAGTGATTTCATTACCGCTCTTAGACAAGATGCGGCCTGCAAGACCGCCCGTCCAAGCGCGCGTTACGGAGACAACGCCCACGTAAGAAGCAGCATAGCTATAGCATTTCGCCGTTGAAAAGCAGTCAATGACTTTAGCGCCTTCTGCCATGCAGCCCACAAAACCCGAGGCGTACACGTTGTTGCCGCCCAGGGCGCCAATGGCCACATCGTATTTATTGGTGACGTCGGTCATGCCCTTCTCGGCAATCGAGCCATTCTCTTTGCGCGTAGGCGTCACGCGGCAATACTCGATGGTCGAGTTCTTAACGTAGCCGGCAAACGCCGCCATATACAGGCCCTCGCCACCGATTGCCTGTACGCCCGAAGTCGTGTTGTTAACGGCGCGGCCACCACGGACCTCGCAGTTGTAGAGGGTGCAACCGTCGAGCTCGCCGGCAATCAGGCCCCCCTCAAAACCCGCATTGGTAATCACATTGAGCATGTTGTTGGCACACGTAACGTGCAGGGTGCTCTCCATGACCATAACGTTTTCGAAGTGGGTTTTGATCGCCCTGCCCACGATAATGCCGCCGCGGAAGTCAGCCCAGATGTTGGCATCCTTGACCAGGAAGTTCTTGATGGTGGCGCCATCGGTCTCGGCAAAAAAGCCCGTATCGCGCTCGGGATCCAAGACCTTATTCTCGTAGTTCAGGCCCTTCACGGTATGGTTTTGACCGTCAAAGACGCCCTTAAAGGGATGTTCTTTGTTGCCAAAGGAGAGGTGCTTGACCGTATCCTCAACAATGGCGTTCATATCATCATCGTTAAGAACGATATCGTTATCGAGATAGACGATCCACTGCGACGTGTCGCGCTGTCGCGACAGCGCGACACACGCCAGGAAGTCGTTCCTGTTTGTGATATGGAATTCGGTCTGATCCTCGGCATGCGCTGCCGCCGGCAGCGCTACAACGCAGCAAAGGGCGATTGCCACCACAGCGATCAGCCTGCCGAGCACGCCTCGGTTTCTGTTCTTAATCTCCATGGGCTAGTTCGCCTCCGGCCAGCCCACGACGTCGAGCACGTCGAGGACGGTATCGTTTGCCTGCTGGTTTTTGGCCTGCACGGCCTGGACGTCGATATCGAGCCTGTATGAGCCGCCGCGCGCGGCATCGTGGTAGTCGCCCACAAATCGCAGCGAGTCCATGAGGCTCTCCGTCATGGCACCGGAATCGAGCACGCCCCCGCATCCGGCCAATCCGCGGTAGTAGTACCACCCATCGCCGCCATCGATCCACGGGGACCCCTCGCCCGCGTTCACGTGAAAGGCGACGTTGCCCGAGGCGTCCGCACTCGAACCGTCGGGCGCCACCGACGTCATGCGCAGACGAGCGCGAACGTACTCAGGCTGCGCGCCGGCGTTCTCCACGCGCACAATGCGGCTGATGTCAGAGCCCCCGGCCTCGGTGTCGGGATAGTCGCCGCGCTCGTCGGCCTCAAACGGAATCTCCTCGCCCTGCTCGTTTAGGGTGTATTCGCAGACTCGTACCTTCACGCTGCCAAACGATAGGACGTTGTTCGCCGGAACCATATCAACGGTAAAAGCCAGCGTGCCACACAGGCACGTCAGGGCCAACAGCGCCATCGCGGCAAGCGCCAAGGTGCGTTTCTGATTGTCGGAAAGATTGTTGAGCATTACGTTCGCCAATCGTCGATCAAAGGGAGACCGAGATCCCGACCCGAAAATGGGGATGGGGAGCGGGCCGGGATCTCGGTGGAGGGGGTGGGATTACTTCAGGCCGTTAGCCCAATCCGTGGCAGCAGTCAAGGCAGACGCAGATGAACCCTCAGCGGTATTGTCTGCTGCGTAAATGAAGCAGTTGACATCCATCGTGGCAGGATTGGCGAAATCCTTTTGCTCGGTGTCCTTGGGAGTAGTCACCTGGCTGAACAGCTCGCCAGTCCACTTATCATCAGTCTTGCTGGCAATAAGCGGGGTAGCCTCGGTTCCTTCGCCAACATAAACGAAAAGGCCACCGAGATAATGAGTCGGCTCGCCCTCAACGGCGGTCGCATCAACGGCCTTCCAGCCAGAGTTAATGGTGAAGTAAGTCGTCTTGAAATCAGCGGTCCCGGCAGACGCCGTCTTGTTGTTCACGAAAACGTACACATATGCATCCTCGGATCCCTTGCCGATACCGACATTAGGATTCTTGGGTACAGACACGCCAGGGGCGAGCTTAGAGCCCTTAACCCATTTGGTCTCGGTCAGGTTGCCGTTGACCTTAGTGTTATCATCCGGAAGCGGCTGATTCGGATGGTCGGGATCGGTAGTGGGCTTGTTGATGCCCGCAGTGGTGAAGTTGTTGGTCAGGCTCGACTGCGCCGTCAGCCAGGCGTAGGTGCCCACGCCGGCAGCCAGTACCAGCAACAGCAAGGCGGCAACTATGCCGTAGCGCTTTTTCCTCTTGTTCTCCATCGTTCTCTTCCTTTCGAGAATCGTTTTCCCCGGCAACGGCCATTGCCGTTGCCGACACCTCTCCCCTGCCGCTATGGACGCCGCCCCCTCGCATGCGCGCGGGCATGCTTGTCCGCAGGCTCGTCGGGAACCATCCGATCGAGCACAATCGACGCCGCGGCCAGCAGCGCCAGAACGGCCACCACAACAAGCAAACCGGGCATCGTCGTGCAATATGCGTTAACGAAGCCCAGGTAAGGGACACAAAAAGAAACGACACCGATCACGCGCGAAAAAGGAGTCTGCTCGGCGTCGTGCATGATGGTTCCATCTGCATTTTTGTTTGCGATTCCCTGCGTGCTGATCGTCTGCGCCACAGGGTCGACCTCGTACACCTGGTGCGTCACTACGGCGCCGTCGGATCGGTAAAAAGTTGCATTGTCGCCCACGGCAATATCCGTTGGATCAACCTGGCGAACAAACACCATGGAGCCGACGGGAAGCTCGGGCTCCATAGAGCCCGAAAGCACTGCAAAAGGCGTGTATCCAAATGCGCGGGGAGCAAAAGAAACAACGGCAAGGGCTATGACAAGCGCGAGCGCCATGCTGCTAAGAAGTGCAATAAATCGTTTGAGTCCGCGCGCCGCCATAATGATTAATTCATCCCCATCGAGGCCTTATTCGACCCATCCAAAGGTCAGCAAGTTTCAACAGGAACCGCAAGGCGATTGAAAAGTGAGTCCGAAATAAGCCAATTTGGAAGCTTTTCGTAATAAAAACATAGCGATGTGCTACATATTTTTCAATGTTTTGTCGCTAAATGCTACTTATTTTGACGTAAGCGGTCATTTATCCCCAAATTAGTCTGTTTTATCCAATATCTGTGACTAATCCCTACGCAATTCATTAATAGAGGGTTTGATATTATGCGCAACCAAAAGAATCATACCCCCCCCCACATTAAAATTAACTGCTGGATGTACCATTTATTTTTAACCCCTCCTATTGGAGTTTTATGCTGCCACATATCGCTCGCAGCCCATAACCCTCAGCAAGCCGTGCCCCAGAATTCGCGTCCGGAGTGGAATGCGGTTTCCGCTTGCGGCCCCGTTGGGAAACCGCATCCCGTTTCTCGACCGAATACTGAGATGCAATTTCCACAGAGCCTCTCAACCGGAAACCACATCCCATTCCAAAGGCAAATTCCGGGGCACAGCTTCCGCACCCCCGTGTTAAGAAAAAAGCCTCGAGAATTTCGAGGCTTTCACATTTGTATTGTTTTGCACGAAGGACCGCGAACGGCGAAGCTACTCGCCCAGCACGGCCTTCTTGGCAGCTGCGGCCATGTTGTCCAGGTCCTCCTTGGTGGGGTGGTCCTTTGCGGCAACCCAGTTGTCGAGCAGCATCTTGAAGTGAGCGTTGTCGGGATCTTGCTCGAGCATGGCCTCGTAGCGCTGCTTGACCGCGGGGCCCATCTTGCCCTGGCACATCGCCCAGCCCGCAAGCTCGGCATCCTCGGCCAAATTGGACGATACACGGTCGATAATCTGCTGATAATAGCTCTGGTCGGCCCCAAAGCCGCAGGTGCCAAATAGGAACACGCGCTTGCCGTGCAAGGCGGAGAGCAACGCCGCGACCGAAGGCGTGCACGCGCCCTTGTCGCACCAAAAACCGACGAGCACCGTGTCGGCCGCGCAGGCGCGCTGCGCCTCGAGCGCAACCTGATCTGCATCCGCATCGTCGCTCAATGCCGCGGCATGGACAAACTCAACACCCGCAGCCTGCAGAGCGCGCTTGATCGCGCCCGAAACCATCCTGGTATTACCGCTCTTGCTGTTGACCACCAAAGAGCACGTCATAGTCACGTTGCCTCGTTTCCCCAAAACTAAAGCCACTAATGCAATTTATTAGATGAATATCTTAGTACTAACGTGACAGATGTAAACCACCTTCTGTCGATTGATTAATTTGCCCCACGACCGTGCTTACTGGGCAAACTGGCTGCGGTAGAGCTCGGCATAGAAGCCGTCTGCCGCCAGCAGCTCGTCGTGCGTGCCGCGCTCGATAATCTGGCCGTCGCGCATGACCAGAATGCAGTCGGCGTTGCGGATCGTCGACAGGCGGTGCGCCACGACAAAGCTTGTGCGACCGGCCATGAGCTCGTCGAATGCCGCCTGTACCTGCAGCTCGGTACGCGTATCGATGCTCGACGTCGCCTCGTCCAGCAGCAGAATCGCCGGATCGGTGAGCATGACGCGCGCGATGCACAGCAGCTGTTTTTGACCTTGGCTAAACGTGCCGCCGTCCTCGCCGATGACCGTATCGTAGCCGCCTGGCAGCTGAACGATAAACTTGTGCGCGTGTGCGCGCTTGGCGGCTTCGATAACTTGTTCGCGCGTGGCATCGGGACAACCGTAGGCGATGTTTTCGGCCACGGTACCCTCGAACAACCAGGTATCCTGCAGCACCATGCCAAAGGCACGGCGCAGGCTTGCGCGCGTGTAGTCACGCGAGGACTTGCCATCGACCGCAATGCGACCGGCATCGATATCGTAGAACCGCAGCAGCAGGTTGATGAGCGTTGTCTTGCCACAGCCCGTGGGGCCGACGAGGGCAAAGCGCATGCCGGGTTTGGCGTCAATGCAAATGTCCTGCAGCAGCTTGCGATCGGGCACGTAGCTAAAGTCCACGTGCTCAAAGGCCACCTCGCCCCGCGGGGAGGCAAGCTCCACGGCATCTGGCGCATCGGGCTCCTGCTCGCTGGCGTCGAGCAACGCAAACATACGACGCGCCGAGGCATACGCCGTTTGGATTTGCGTAATGACGTTGGTAACCTCGTTGAACGGTTTGGTGTACTGGTTGGCATAGGACAGGAAGATCTGCACGCCGCCTACCGTAAGCGCCGCCGGCACGCCTGTGATCACGCCCACGCAGCCAATCACGGCAACCACGGCGTAGATGATGTTGTTGATAAAGCGCGTGCCGGGGTTGGAGAGCGAACCCATAAACTGCGCGCGCTCGCCCGCGGTGTAGAGCTCAGCGTTGAGGGCATCGAAGCGCTGCTGAGCGTGCGGGCCGTAGGCAAACGCGTCCACGAGCTTTTGCTCGCCTACGTATTCCTCAATATGACCGCCAAGCTGGCCTTGGATGCGCTGCTGTGCCGTAAAGCTCTTGTTGGAAAGCTTGGCGATGGCGCCGGCCGCAAAGATGGAAAGCGGCGTGACGAGCACCACCACGAGCGTCATGGTCAGATTGATGGAGAGCATAAACGCAAGCGTGCCCACGATGGTGATGATGCCGGTGAAGAGCTGGGTAAAGCCCTGCAGCAGGCCGTCGCCCACCTGGTCGACATCGTTGACCACGCGGCTCATGAGGTCGCCGTGGGCGTGGCCGTCGATAAAGCTGAGCGGCATGCGGCTGAGCTTGTCGCTCGCCTCCACGCGCATGTCGCGCACCGTCTCGTAGGACAGACGGTTAACGCAATAACCTTGGAGCCACTGGAAAGCCGCAGCGCCTACGACGACAATCGCGAGCTTGGTGACAAGCGGCAGCAGCGCATCGAAGTCCACCTGACCGGCAGCAACGATCAGGTCGATGCCCTCGCCGATGAGAATAGGTGTGTAGAGTTGCAAAATCACCGAGATGGCGGCGCTCACAAACGATGCCGCAAACGAAATGCGGTGCGGGCGGACATAGCCCAGCAGGCGGCGGGTCACCGCGCCCACGGGATAGCGCTCAGGGTCGCCGGGCTGGCGCGGACCGTCGCCCAGATCGTTGAGGTTATCGTTGCCGGACACGTTGGCCGTCATCGTGGCGACCGAACCGGAAGAGGTGTACGGATTCATTTAGCAGCCCTCCTTTGCGCAAGTAGGTGCAGGGGCAGTCGGGGCAGACGTGGGTGCCGCACTCCCCTGCTGGCCCTCGAGCTCCTCGCGGCGCAGCTGCGACTGGCAAATCTCGCGATAGAGCTGGCAGCTTGCGTAGAGCTCGTCATGCGTACCCAGGCCCGCGACCGAGCCGTGGTCGAGCACGCAGATCATGTCGGCATCGCGCACGGTCGAGACGCGCTGGCTCACGATGACGGTCGTGAGCGGCAGCCCGCCCTCAGCGGCGCCGAGCATGCTGCGCTCGCGAATGGCGTGACGAAGTGCCGCGTCGGTCTTAAAGTCCAGTGCCGAGGCGGAGTCGTCCATAATCAAAATCTGCGGCGAGCCCACCAGGGCACGCGCGATGGTCAGGCGCTGGCGCTGGCCACCGCTAAAGTTCTTGCCGCCCGCCTCGACCGGGGCATCGAGCCCCTGCGGCTTGTTGCGCACGAACTCGCTCGCCTGCGCCATATCGAGCGCTGCCCAGAGCTCCTCGTCGGTCGCCGACTCGTCACGCCAGGTCAGGTTGCTGCGGATGGTGCCGCTCACCAGCGACGCACGCTGCGGAACAGTCGCAACCACATGGCGCAGCTGGTCGAGCGGCCAAGCGCGCACGTCGGCACCCATCACGCACACGCTGCCGGCGCCTGCATCGTACAGGCGCGGGATGAGCGAGACGAGCGTGGACTTACCGCTGCCCGTACCGCCAATAATGCCGAGCGTCTTGCCCAGCGGGAGCTCCAAGGTCACATCGCTCACGGCGTTTGCCGCACCCGCGCCAAACGAGAAGCTCGCATGGTCAAAGCTCAGTGCGGAAATCGGAGCGGCGTCCCCCGCCAGGTCGCTCGGCTTGGGCAGCGCGACCGACCGGTTGCCCTCGTCCGTGATGCTCGGCTCACAATTGAGCACCTCGTTGATACGCGACGCACTGGCGCTCGCCTTGGTAAAGACCACGACCAAGTTGGCAACATACACGATGGAGGTGAGGGTCTGCGTCATGTAGTTGACGAACGCCATGACCTGACCCTGCGTGAGCTCGCCCACGTTGACCTGGATGCCGCCCACCCACAGGATGGCGCACACGCCCAGGTTCATCACGAGAAACGTGACAGGGTTGAGAATCGAGGAGAGCTTGCCCACCGCGATGGCAGTATTGGCCTGGTCATCGGCGGCTTGGGCAAAGCGCTCGCGCTCATGGTCCTCGCGCACGAAGGCGCGAACCACGCGGGCGCCCGAAAGCCCCTCGCGGCAAATGAGCGCGATGCGGTCGAGCTTTGCCTGCAGCTGCTTGTAGTACGGAATGCAGCGCGCCATAACAAACCAGAACACCAGGCCGATAGCGGGCGTGCAGATCAAAAAGATGATGCCGAGCTTAAGGTCGATGGCAAGGGCCGCGACCATGGAGCCCACCGCCAGGAAGGGCCAGCGGATGAGCATGCGTACGCCCAGCGCCACAGCGAGCTGCACCTGGTTAACGTCGTTGGTGATGCGGGTGATAAGCGACGGCGTGCCAAAGCGATCGAGCTCGGCGTAGCTCAGCTTATTGATGTGCTCATAGAGCGCGCCGCGAATGTCGGTGCCCATGCCCTGCGAGGTGAGCGCCGCCATCTTTTGGCAGACGAGCGTAAACGAGATGCCGATCACAGCCATGGCGGCGAGCACCACGCCGTAACGGACGACGGCGTTCACATCGTGCGCCCCAATGCCCTTATCGATCATCTGGGCAATCACCAGCGGCGTCAGCAGGTCAAAGATCACTTCGATCAACTTACACGCAGGGCCAATCACCATATACCGGCGAAACTTACCACCAAAACGCCTGAGCAGCTCAATCATGTATAGGCGCTCCCTATCATCATTCACACTCAATTCGAATCATGATAGTACGGTGAGCCCAAAAGAAGCGTAAACAACTCGTCATTTCTAATGGGGTTCGGTTTCCAAAGAAGCGGAGAGGTGCGCATGCCCGGTCAGCGGCGCGCCAATCGCTTGGTATACTTACATTAGTGCTACCAAGTT
>NZ_JBBNJW010000016.1:0-29662 GCF_040093305.1 Collinsella sp. CLA-AA-H302 | reverse complement strand
GATCTCGAAGCCCTTTGGGGCTTCGGCCTTCTTGTCTAGGGCTGAATTGCGCCGCAGGTTGAGCGTAAGCCAGCAACATTCAGCCCCAATCAAAACCACCCCTTTTAGAGGTGGTTTTGATTGGGGCGGCTACGCGCGCGCCAGACTGAAGTCATTAAACAAAAAACGCCGCGCATTACAGCGCGGCGCCAAGTTTTCCACACTTATGAAATGCGGCTACAGAATTTCGTAGAAACGAATATCGGGGTCAGACGCCCAGGTGGGAGCCAAGCCCGGAGCAACCTTGGTTTTGAACAAGTCGCTTTCAAGATATGCCTTTGCGTGTTCCATGGAATCGAACCCGTGAATCACCTGTACGTCTTCGTCGCGAATGAGGCATTCCTTGGTGAGCGCGCCTTCAATTTCGTCGAGGAAAGGCTGGCGATAGTCAGTGTAAACCTTCGCCGCTGCTGCACGATTCTCGGGGGCAATATCCATGATCACCTGCAAATACGCTTTAACGCTCATAACCGTGTCCTTTCATTGGAAGAAGCGTCGCGGCAAGTCCACGGGGGTTGTATCACGAGCCATTGGAGGGTGGGCCCGCCGCCTGATGCCGCTCACTATAGGCGAGCAACCCTTCGAAACACAGATATCGGGAAAATGATGAGTTGCTTAACTTTTTATTAGCCACTCATCTTTTCCTTAGTTACTTGAGAAACCGAGCGTTACATCATAGTCTTGAAGTAACCCGCACCTTCGAATCATTGGAGGAAGCCATGGCGCACGAACGCAAGCTCGAAAAAGATATACGCTGCCCGCTCGAATACGGCCTGGATATGTTTGGAGGCCGTTGGAAATCGCGCATCATCTGCGTGCTGGCAGCGAAGAGTACGCTTCGCTACGGTGAGCTTCGCGGCGAAATGACAAACATCTCAGATGCCGTGCTAGCCGCCACGCTGAAAGAGCTCATTGCCAGCGATCTGGTGCGTCGCAAAAGCTTCGACGAAATACCCCCGCGCGTGGAGTATTCGCTGACCCCGAAGGGGACATCGGTCGTGCCCATTTTGCAGAGTATTTGCGCCTGGGCTGGCATGTTTCATCGCGAAGTGAGCTCCGATGCTCCCAAACATTGCCAGATGTGCGACTTCGGTGACGAGCCTAAGAACATCGGCAGCATCGAGAATCGATAGCGCTTTATACTTCTGAACGACGAACCCTGAGATGAAGAAGGCCGGAGCCCTTTGGGGCTTCGGCCTTCTTGCTTGGGGCTGTACGTGACCGACGATTGAACGTCAGATTGCCGCCTAGGGGCGTTTGCAGCGTCGAGTCGTTACGGCGTTTGGTAAAACGCCGTAACTATTAAAGTTGACGTAAGCCCTCTTCGAGGCCGGTCTTGCTGTTGGTCTTATCGTCGCGCATCTTGATGACGCGGGCGGGGACACCGGCCACGACGGCGCCGGCGGGGACGTCCTCCACGCATACGGCGCCAGCGGCAACGACAGCACCCTTACCCACGTGCACGCCCTCCAGGACCACAGCGTTGGCGCCGATCATGACATCGTCCTCGATGATGACGGGCGTGGCGCTGGCGGGCTCCACGACGCCTGCCAGCACGGTGCCGGCGCCGATGTGGCAGTTCTTACCCACGGTGGCGCGGCCGCCCAGGACGGCGCCCATATCAATCATAGAGCCCTCGCCGATAACGGAGCCGATATTGATGATGGCACCCATCATGATGACGGCGCGGTCGCCGATCTCGACGCGGTCGCGGATGATCGCGCCCGGCTCGATGCGGGCATTGATGCCCTTAAGGTCGAGCATGGGGACGGCGGAGTTGCGGCAGTCATTCTCGACGTCGTAGTAGTCGATGGAGTCGGCGTTGGCGTCGAGGATGACCTTGAGCTCATCCCAATCGCCAAAGACGGTCTTGCCACGACGGCCGCCGTAGACGTGCGCATCGCCCCAGGCAACCTTCATGCCGGGCTTCTCGCGCACATACAGCTTGACGGGCGTCTTTTTGGGCGCGGTGGCGATGTAATTGATGATCTCCTGGGCATCCATCTCGGCTGCGTTACTCATATGCTGTTTCTCCTTTGCGTGGGTACGGTAGATAGCTGGTTAGGCGAACATGACCTGGTCGAAGGTGTAGAAGCCAGGGTCGCGGACGACGAGCTTTTGAGCGGCGGCCAGAGCGCCGTTGACAAAAATCTGGCGGCTCGTGGCACGGTGTGTGAGCGTGACCTCCTCGTCCTGGCCAAAGAAACTCACCTCGTGCACGCCGGCGACAGTGCCACCGCGCAGCGAGTGCATGCCGATCTCCTTGGGGTCGCGTGCGCCGCACATGCCCTCGCGGCCATAGACGGGGTGGTAACCTGCCTCGGGCTCGGCTTCGACGACGGCGTCGAGCAGCAGCTTCGCGGTGCCGCTGGGGGCGTCGGCCTTTTGGTTGTGGTGCGTCTCGACAATCTCGCAGTCAAAGCCGGGCAGCTCACGCGTGGCCTGTGCCACCAGATGACGCAGGGCCGCGATGCCGATGGAGTAATTGCCGGAGTGCATGACGCGGGCGTTCTGACCCAGCTCGCGCAGGCGATCCATCTGCTCGGGCGTGTAGCCCGTGGTGCCCGAGACCAACGCCGCGCCCGTGCGCTCGACATAGGCGACGACAGCATTGAAGGTCGCAACGTTCGAGAAGTCGATGATGACGTCGGCTGCTGGGGCGTTCTCGAGCTCGGACAAGTCGAAGCCGATCTGGGCGACGATGTCAAAAACGGCCTCTCCAGCGGCGTTGACAATGCCCTCGGCGGTAGTGCGGATGAGCGAGCCCATGCGGCCCGTTCCCATAATGACGGTCTTAATCAAGCAGACCAGCTCCCTTCAAAGCATCGGTAAGTGCAGCGCGCGTGTCGTTGGCCATGGGGCACAGCGGCATACGGTAGTTTGCCTCGATCATACCCATCTGAGCGAGCGCCTCTTTGACGGGGATGGGGTTGACCTCACTAAAGAGGGCGTTGATGAGCGGCTGACCGGCAATCTGGATATCGCGGGCGCGCTCCACGTCGCCGTCCAGATAGGCACGGCACATGTCGTGCACGAGCTGCGGCTGAACGTCTGCCCACACGCTGATGGTACCCGAAGCGCCTAGGCTCATGAGCGGCACGGTGAGGGCATCCTCGCCCGAGTACATGCGGAAGTCGTCTGACAGCAGGTGGGCGATCTTGGCCGCGTAGGCGACGTTGCCCGAGGCCTCCTTGATGCCCATGATGTTGGGGTGCGCGGCCAAGCGCTCTACGTTGTGCTCGCTGATGCCGCAGCCACAGCGGCCGGGGATGTTGTACAGAATGCAGGGGATGTCCACGGCGTCGGCCACGGTCTTAAAGTGCTGGTAGATGCCCTCTTCGTTAGACTTGTTGTAGTAGGGGGTAATGAGCAGCAGACCATCGGCGCCCAGGCCCTGATAGGTGAGCGACTTGGTGAGCATGGTCTGCGTGGAGTTGGAGCCCGAGCCGGCGATGACGGGGACACGGCCTGCAACCTGCTTGACCACCGCGGCGACAACGGAGTTGTCCTCATCGTCGGTCATCGTGGCGCTCTCGCCGGTGGTGCCCAGGGTGAGGATGGCATCGGTACCGTTTTGCAGGTGGAAATCGATAAGGCGCTCGAGCGCGTCAAAGTCGACGCTGCCGTCCTTTTTAAACGGCGTGACGAGGGCGACGATCGAACCCTCAAGATTGCGGATATCCATGTTCTTCTCCTTCGCTTCCGCGATCTGGATGCGTTTGTTCCACTGAGCGGCGACGGCCAGGCGCTCGTCCTGGGCGCGACGGCGAGCGCTTTCGGCACGCGATTTGGCCAGCAGCTCACGGCCGCACGGCAGCACGTCGAGCGTGGAAAAATAATCGCCCGGGCGCTCGGCGCGGCGGATAAGGTCGGCCGAGCCATCGGGACGCAGCAGGACCTCGGCGGAGCGCAGACGTCCGTTGTAGTTGTAGCCCATGGAGTAGCCATGCGCGCCGGTATCGTGGATCACGAGCAAGTCGCCCATGTCGATCCGCGGTAGCTCGCGGTCGATGGCGAACTTGTCGTTGTTCTCGCACAGATTGCCCGTAATGTCGTACGTGTTTGTGGCAGGCGCCGCGGTCTTGTCGGCGCCACCCGGCTGGCCCATCACCGTAATGTGGTGGTAGGCGCCATACATGGCAGGGCGGACCAGATCGACGGCACTGGCGTCGACACCGATATAGTCCTTGTAGATCTGCTTCTCGTGGATGGCCTTGGTGACCAGGCAGCCGTAGGGGCCCATCATAAAGCGGCCCATCTCGGTGCAGATGGCCACATCGCCCATGCCGGCGGGAACCAGGATCTCGTCGTATGCCGCGTGCACCCCCTCGCCGATGGCGTGAATGTCGTTGGCCTGCTGCTCGGGCAGATAAGGGATGCCGACGCCGCCAGACAGATTGATGAAGGCGACGTGTGCGCCGGTCTCGCGCTCCAGGCGCACGGCAAGCTCAAAGAGGATGCGCGCAAGCTTGGGGTAGTAGTCGTTGGTGACGGTATTGCTGGCGAGGAAGGCGTGGATACCAAAGTCCTCGGCGCCCTTGGCCTTGAGCATGCGGAAGGCCTCGAAGAGCTGCTCGGTGGTCATACCGTATTTGGAGTCGCCGGGGTTATCCATGATGCCGTTGGAGAGCTGGAACAGGCCGCCCGGATTAAAGCGGCAGCTGACCGTCTTGGGGATGGGCCCTGCGACGCGCTCAAAGAACTCGATGTGGCTGATGTCGTCAAAGTTGACGATGGCACCCAGCTTGTCGGCGAGCTCAAAGTCCGCCGCCGGCGTGTCGTTAGACGAGAACATGATGTCGTGTCCGGTGATGCCCAGCGAGCGGGCGATCATGAGCTCGGTATAGCTTGAGCAATCGCAGCCGCAGCCGTATTCGTTGAGAATGGAGATGAGCGCCGGGTTGGGGTTGGCCTTGACGGCAAAGTATTCCTTAAAGCCCGGGTTCCATGCAAAGGCGTCGCGCACTTCTTGCATGTTGCGGCGGATGCCCGCCTCGTCGTATAGATGAAACGGCGTGGGGAACTGCTCGACGATATGCTCGAGCGTCTCCTTGTCCACAAACGGCTGCTTGGCCGCATATGCCTCGTTGGGAGTCAATGACATGTCCCGTAAACCTCGCTATCCAGACGGCGCTACCTGCGCATCGAATCCGCATAGCGTGGACCCAATGTCCGGATAGCGCTCCCGCATTGCTGCAGACAGTCCTGCGGGTGTTTCCCGCAGGCCCACCAGGCTGTTCGTGCCCGAAAAACCCAGTTCGGCGGGTTTCGCCTCCCCGCGGGGTCAAAGCCTGCCGGCTCGCCCGCGGCTCTTCGTGCCCGCGCCTCTATCAAGTGGTAACGACCCTACCACGTTGCACTTTACCAAACAAGAGTATTCGTATATAACGTTTAAAAAATGCAGGGATATGCTGGAAATAAGGGTGTAGCAATCTTGCGGCACAATAGATAGCAGCCGACGCGCACCTACGAAAGGAACCAATATGGCCGAGCTCCAAGAACTCCGTCGCTACCGCCGCGACTTGCACAGGATCCCGGAGCTCGACTTCGATCTTCCGCAGACGATCGCCTATATCGAGGGCGTGTTGGCACCGCTCACCTGCGAGGTGACCCATCCGTGCCCCGGCTGCGTCTGCGCTTTCTTCGACGCTGGCGTTGGCGCCGCGCATGCCACGGCGATTCGCGCCGATATGGATGCGCTGCCCATTGCCGAGGCAACGGGGGCAGCGTTCGCTTCGACCCATCCCGGCAAGATGCATGCTTGCGGGCACGATGGACACATGGCCATGGCGCTTTCGGCGGCAACCTTTGTCGACCGTACGATCCGTGAGCAGCCGGGCGCCATTAAGCGCAATGTGCTCTTTGTGTTTCAGCCGGCCGAGGAGACGACTGGTGGTGCCAAGACGGTGTGCGAGAGCGGCGTGTTCGAGCGCTACGGGGTGGATCGCATCTTCGGCTTCCACGTGTGGCCCGATCTGCCCGCCGGCACGTTGGCGAGCTGCTCCGGTCCGTTGCTGGCGCGTTCGAGTGAGACACACATTCATATCCATGGCACGAGCATCCATATCGCTAAGACCTATGGCGTTCCGGTCGAGGAGTCGCACGATGCGGCGCTGGCGGCTGCCAAGTTCTTGGTTTCCGAGCGCGAGCTCATGGACGAGTTGGGTGTCGACGAGCCCTGCATTGGTAAGTTCGGCCTGCTGCAGGCCGGCACCGTCTGCAATGCGGTGGCGGGGGAGGCCCATGTTGCCGGCAGCCTACGTGTGTTTACGGACGACATGTTCGACCGCGCGCGCGAGGGCGTGCGCCGCGTGCTGGACGATGCCTGCGTCGCAACGGGCTGCACATATGACCTCGATTTTGCCGAGGGCTATCCGCCGGTCGATAACGACCCCGAGCTGTTCGCCCACATTGCGCCTGTCTTGTCCGAGCTGCAACTCGTGGATGAGCCTTTGCTGATTGCCGAGGACTTCGCTTTCTATCAGCGCCATCTGCCAGGCGTGTTCTTCCTCCTGGGTACGGGCGTGCCGGAGGGACAAGATAATCCGATCGATTCGGATGGCTGCCCCGCCTATGCCACGAGCGCCCTTCACACTGATACCATGCTCTTTGACGAGGAAATCCTACTCAAAGGCCTCGATGTCTACAAACGATTGCTTGGCTTGGAGTGACGATGGAACGACGCCGACAGTCTGCCGTATATAGTCCGGGTGGATGCGGATGCGGTTTGCTGCTGCTTCCGGTCATCGCTGTGAGCATTGGCGTGATGTTTGTGTTTGCTGGGCTGGCTGCGGCGGCACTCGTACTGTTTATCACCGCCATCGGCGTGACGGTCTGGCTGTGCCGTTCTCGCGAGCAGCGCCGCGCCGACGGTAAGACCAATGTCGGCTGGGTCGTCTTCCTGATCATTGCGTACCTATTGAGCATCAGCTACCTGGTGTTCTTTGTCCTAATGATGATCAGTGCCTTTACCGGGAAATCCGTCACGGTGGGTTGATGCGCTGCCAGCAGACGGTCACGCAAAGTGCGTTTGCTCGGCGTCTGGATAGCTGCATTGGCCGTTTACCGCAACCTTAGCCCTCAGCTAATGAATTCAAGTTCAATCCTTTCTACGATGTGCTGTGTGCCGGCACGGTAGCCGGATCGTAGGAAGGATGAATAATGGCAAAAGAGGGAAAGAAGCCGATCGGCAAGATTGTCCTAGGCGTCATCGTGGTGCTGGTTATCGTCGGTGCCGTGGGCTCCATGGGTGGCAATTCAACCGATTCGTCTGCGAGCGATTCGGCAAAACCTGCCGAGGCGACACAGCAGGCTGAGGAGCAAAAAGAATCGCAAGAACCGTATACCATTGCTGACGAGGCTGAAGACACCTCCAGTCAGTTTGCCTATAAGATCACGGGCACGCTTACCAATAACACGGACAAGGAAAAGAGCTACATTCAGATTGAGTATGTTCTGTATGATGCCGATGGCAACCAGGTTGGAACGGCTCTTGCAAACACCAATCATCTGAAGGCGGGCGGCTCCTGGAAGTTCGAGGCGCTGGGTACGGTGTCTCCCGACCAGGTTGCTAGCTGGGAGCGTTCGGACGTAAGCGGTTTCTAGCATGTTGCATGCACTGGGGGAGGTGAAGTCGTATGCCCGATAAAAAGCTGACCGAGGAGCTGCTCAATGAGCTTCTCGATGCGCCGAACATCGATGGCTATATCAGGGAGCACGACTTTGCCGCCCCGTCGCTTTCGGACTACCTGAAGCAGCTGCTGCAGGAAAAGGGCTTGGAGCGCTCGCGCGTGGTTCGTATGGCCGATCTCAATGAGACCTTTGGCTATCAGATCTTTACCGGTGCGCGTCACCCGAGTCGCAATAAGGTGCTGCAGATTGCCTTTGCGATGGCGCTGACGCTCAAAGAGGCCAACCGTGCACTGACGGCTGCCGGGGTAAGCGTCCTCAACTGCAAGGATCGCCGTGATGCGATTATCATCTTTTGCATCGATCGCGGGTGCAGCCTCCAAAAGGTCAACGAGGAGCTGTATCGCTTTGGCGAGGAGACGGTGAGTTAGCGGCTGATATCTGAGCCGGCGGAGCTGCCGAACAACGATGCAAGCGAACGGGGCGCGGATGCCATGGGGTGTCTGCGCCCTGCGCTATGATGGAGGCTATGGATACTCAGACCACAACATATTCCGATGACGAGCTGACCGCAGCGCTTGCCGAACATCTGGCGTCGCTCGATCGCGACGACAGCTATCGCGTGGAGCGTGTACTTAAGCGCTCGTCCGTTGAAACAACCGAGCTCGTGTACTTTGAAGGAACCGGCGGTGGTTCGCTCGGCCCCTTTGTCCGTAAACGCATCGATGCTTCGGTTCAAATCGGCGGGGCATACGAGCGTCTGTTTGCCGCCCAGCGGGCAGGCAGGCGTTTTGAGCACCTGCCCAGAATCGTCGATTGTCGTCGTGTGGGCGACGAGCTCAACGTGGTTATGGAATACATCGAAGGGGAGACGCTCGGGGTGCTGGTGGACCGTCTGGGAGCCACCCCCGATTATGCGCGTGAATTGTATCCTGCCCTATGCGATGCCGTGGGCGAGCTCCACGCCGGTTTTGCAATGGCGGGGGAGACGTCGGCGCCGGTGATCCATCGCGACCTCAAACCGTCGAATATCATCGTGACGGGTGCGAACTGTACGCTCGATGAGGGCCTGACGTTTTCGTCGCTGGTGATTATCGACTTGGGGATCGCGCGCGTATGGCGCGATGGCGCCGATGCCGACACCGTCAAGTTTGGCACGCGACCCTATGCGCCGCCCGAGCAGTATGGGTTTGGGCAGACGAGTGTGCGCAGCGACGTCTACGCACTTGGCGCCCTGTTGTTCTTCTGCTTGACGGGAGTCGACCCTAAACCAGGGCTCGACATGCGCGAGCAATGCGAGGCGCGTGGCATTCCCACTCCACTTGCCGATGCCGTCTGCATGTCGATGGCGCTCGACCCGGCCAAGCGTTTTGCGAGTGCGGAAGCGTTGGGACGGGCGACGCGCTCGGCATACGATCTGAGCCGCCCCGTGCGGCCTTCTACACCTGCGCCTGTCCGTACTCCGGCCTCGGAGACGGTGTTGACGCTCCAAGGGCTCCAGAACCCCGCAGGGCTTCCTAGGCCTGCCGCCTCCGCTGCATGCGGTCCGCTCTCTCGCGTTCCGGAGTCTCTGGGGCGCATTTGGAATACGCTTGTCTGCTTCTCCCTACTTGTGTTCTTTGCCGGAAGTCACTTTGCCGTCTTTCACCCCACGGGAGCAAACCAAAGCTACCCGGCGTGGTTTCTCATAATCGAGTATTTTTTCTTTGTCGATGGCCTTATGGTGCTTATGCATTTTGCGCTGCTCGATAAGCGCCGTCTTCGTCGGCGATTCGCACTGCTCGACAGCTATCGCGGCAAGAAACTCGCGAAACTTTGGCTCAAGGCATTGGGTGTGCTGCTCCTATGCATGATCGTCATAGTCGCGGTTGCCAATGCGACCGGCGTCGTCGATACCTCCGCTACCTAAAAGAAAAGGGCCCCATTGGGGCCCTTTGCAGTTGCACCTAGATGCGGTTCATCTGAGCGGCGACTTTGTTGTACCAGTCCTGCCACGTGGGCGGGCAGTACTTTTTGGCCGCTGCCGGGGTAAGGGTGGAGCCGTAGTTGGCGCCCAGATAGGCAACGTGAGCGGAGATGCCCTCGCTCCAGCTGCCAAAGCTGCGCCAACCGCCGCCACGGGCACTCCAGCCCCAGGCGTTGTAAGAATTGGCGCAATAAGCACCCTTGGTGCTCTCGATGCAGGCGATGGCGGGGGACCAACGGGGGTCGACACCGGTATTCCAAGCGGCGACGGCAAAGTTATAGCCCTGGCCTGCCATGGGGGAGCCGGCGAGATAATTGTCGATGCGGCTCGTCCACTCATTAATGAACGAATCGTAATCGGAACTACCGGTATTGGAGTTGTTCACCGTGGTGTCTATGGTGGTGTTGGTGTTGGTGGCCTGGCTGCTGGAATTGCCGCCGCTTACGCCCTCGCCCGAGAGCTTCTCGGCGGCAGCGGCCTTATCGGCCTCAAGCTTGGCAAGCTCGGCGGCATTTTCCTGCTCGGCTTTTGCCTGTGCCTCGCTGCGGAGCTGCTGGGCCTGCGCCAGCGCATCCTCGGCGTTTTTCTGCTCTGCCTCAAGCTGTGACTTGGCCTGCTGGAGCTCGGCCTTGTTCTGCTCGAGTTCGGTTTGCATATTATTGAGCTCTTCGATCTCGTCGACGCTCGAGCTCGTGATCTGGTTGGTGTATTTGCAGGTCGTGATGAACTCACCCAGGCTCTGCGCATTGACCAGGAAGCTCACGATGGGATTGGTGCCTTTCTGATACTTGTACAGATCGCGCATGGCGGAGCTTGCCTTGGCCTGCTGCTCGGGAAGTTTAGCCTCGATTTCCTCGATGCTTGCCTCATTGGAGTCAATCTGCTTTTGCAGGTCATCGAGTTTGGTGCGGGCGTCGTTGTAGGCGCTCGTGGCGGCTTCGATCTTCTGCTGGGCTGCGGAAAGCTGGTCCTGCGTTGCCTGCGAGGCGGCATACGCCGCAACGGGGGAGAGCATCGGCGTGGCCGTCAGCGCAACGGCGAGCGCGGCGCTCGTGATGATACGAGCCGGCTTCGACGCAATGAGCGCTGCGGTGCGATGATTCGAATGCTGCATCCAGTCCCTCTGCAATCAATCGTAGGTTATGGTCCGAACGGTATTCTACTACTGCTTTCGACCTCAACTTGAACCTTAAAGGTTCCAAAGGGTCAAGTTGAACTTGAGGCTTTGGCTTTGACCTGCAGTTATGATGAATTGTTGAGAAACCATAGAGTTCAACTTTAACGTTACGGAACCCTGTCGAGAGGGTTTTTGTTTATCAAAAGTCGCCTCATGTGGGGTTTTGCAACTACAGGGTCCCATCACGGCGAGGGCGGATTTCATGCTGGACGATTACGTCGATTGCCATAGATACGGTGGAGCTTTGGGCGCCGGCGGCTTGGCACGCTAGAATAAACCAGTTGCGCAAAGACCGCCCGTTGTGTGGGCAGTTCATGATAGGAAGTTTCCATGGCATTGCAGTTTACAGAGCGCGAGTTCATTCCCGTGCTGCTCGGTGGCGACATCAACGCCTATTCGGTGGCGCGCGCCTTCTATGAGGAGTACCAGGTCAAGAGTCTGGTCTTTGGCAAGTATCAGACGGGTCCCGCGTACCGCAGCCAGATTATCGACTACACGCCCAACGTGGATATCGATACCATGCCCGTGATGCTCAGGACCGTCAACGGCATTGCCCAAGCGCATGCCGATAAGACGATTGTCCTTGTGGGCTGTGGCGATAACTATGTTGCCCTCGTGGCTCAGGCCAAGGATGCCCATGAGTTGGCGGATAACATCGTCGCGCCTTACGCTCCCTATAGCATGCTTGAACAGTGTCAGAAGAAGGAGATCTTCTACGAGCTGTGCGAGAAGCATGGCGTGCCCTATCCGCATACCTTTACCTTCACCATGGCGATGCTGAACGCCCAAGGCGAGGCGCCTGCCGAAGTGCTCGACCAGATCGATTTTCCCTACCCGATGATTCTGAAGCCTTCTGACGGCATCATGTGGTGGCAGCACGAGTTCGAGGGCCAGAAAAAGGCCTATGAGATTGCCGACCGTGCCGAGCTGGAACAGGTCATTCGCGACTCGTATGCCAGCGGCTACACCGACGACCTGATCTTGCAGGATCGCGTGCCCGGCAATGACGAGTACATGCGCGTACTCACCAGTTATTCCGACCGCAACGGCAAGGTGCGCATGATGTGCCTGGGTCACGTGCTGCTCGAGGAGCATCAGCCTCACGGTGTCGGCAACCACGCCTGTATCATCACCGAGCCCAATGACGAGCTCATGGGCGGCGTGCGCAAGTTGCTCGAGGACCTTCACTTTGTGGGCTATTCCAACTTTGACGTTAAGTACGACGAGCGCGACGGCTCGTTTAAGTTCTTCGATTTCAACACGCGCCAAGGTCGCAGCAACTACTACGTCACTAACAGCGGCTTTAACGTTGCCAAGTATGTGGTGGACGAGTATGTGTTCAACCGCCCGTTTGAGCCGGAGTTTGTGACGGCGCAGGACGAGGCGCTGTGGATGGTCGTTCCCATGGGCGTCGTCGACAAGTACGTCAAGGATCCCGAGCTGCGCGCTAAGGTGCATCGCCTGGACAAGGAAGGCAAGGGCGCCGACCCTTCGTTTATGAAGGGCGACTTTGTCTTTAACCGCTGGCTGCGCATGTGGCACACCAAGCTGCGCCACTTTAAGCTGTTCAAGACGTATTACAAGTAGATGAGTGCGGCGCCCGTCCGGTTTACATCGGGCGGGCGCGGGTATGATACGCGCAATTGCGCAAGCGTCACCAAGGAGGCGGCGATGGAAAAGCTGGGAGTTATCGGCGGCATGGGCGCCGAGGCCACGTCGTATTACTACGACCAGGTGGTGCGCCATACGGCTGCTGCCTGCGATCAGGAACATATCGACATGGTGGTGCTCTCCAAGTCGACCATGCCCGACCGCACGCTTGCCATTAAGACCGGCGAGCATGCCAAGCTGCTGGCGACCATGAAAGAGTGTGCCCAGGCACTCGAGTCGCTGGGCTGTGCGCACATTGCCATTCCCTGCAACACGTCGCACTACTTCTACGACCAGATCCAGTCGTTTACGAAGGTGCCGATTATTCACATGCCGCGTGAGTCGGTGCGCTATGCCCTTGCGGGTGCGGTGATGGGGGAGTGCGAGTTCGACCCCAACCTGAGTATGCCGGCCGAGCCAGTGCACAAGATTGGCATTATGGGCACCGACGGAACCGTGGGCGCGGGCGTCTACGGCTGCGAATGCGAGGCTGCGGGTGTTGAGGTTGTCTATCCCAGCGAGAAACGTCAGAACGATGTGATGTCGCTTATCTACGATGATGTGAAAGCCGGACGTGAGCCCGATATGGATAAGTTCGACCGCGTGATGTGGGAGTTCGCCCGTAGCGGCTGCGACCGTGTCATTCTGGCCTGCACCGAGCTATCGGTGCTGCAGAAGTATCGAGAGATGCCCGAGATCACCCTCGATGCCATGGATGTCCTGGTGCGCGAATCCATCATCCGCAGCGGCGTCCCCTACCGCCTCTAGCTTCCGACCCGTCAAAAAGGGACAGGTTAATTTTGGTAGGTTTTATCTGGTGAAACAATAAAGGCCTCGGCTCGTTTGGTGCGAGCCGAGGCCTTTTGCGTTGGGCGGTTGCTGTCGGTGGCGAACTAGAACAGGAAGCCGATGGCGATGAGGGCGATGCTGACGATGAGTACGGCGATGTCCAGGCCCTTGATGGGGTAGCGCTTGTACGAGCTGGCGCGCGTGCGCAGATAGAAGCCGCGCTGTTCTGCCGCCAAGGCCGTGGCATCGGTCTTGCCCACGCTCGAGATGAGCAGCGGCACACACAGTGGCAGCATGAGCTTAAGCTTCTTGATAGGGTTCTTGGTGTCGTACTCGACGCCGCGCGCGGTCTGCGCTTCCATGATGGCGTTCATCTCCTGACCAAACACCGGCACAAAGCGCAGCGCCGTGGTAAAGGTGAAGGCATAGCGATACGGTACGTGCAGCACCTCGACGCAGGCGTTGGCAAGGTCGTTGAGCTTGGTCACCATGAGCATGAGGATGAGCGGTAACGCCACACCCAGCAGGCGCAGACAGGCCTTCGATCCTGTGATGAGGCCCGTGTCGGTGATAAAGCCCCACACAACGTTGCCATCGCGCATAAAGGCAAGCTGGAGCACCAGCATGATAAGCGCGAGCGGAATCAGCAACTTGAGCAGCGAGAACAGACGGTCGACGACGCCGGCATAGGCACCCAGCGCAAGGGTGAGCACCAAAAAGCCCAGCAGCGCCACGTAGGTGTCGGACAAGAAGATGCCGACGATGATGGCGGCGGCGAGGCCCAATTTGACGACGGGGTTCAGGCGATGCAGCAGCGTATCGCCTGGCATGTAGTCGATGACGTTAACCACGGCGGACCATCTCCTTGGTAATGCGAACGACATCGGTGACCTCGCTCACCTGCGCAAAAGCGGGCGAGACGGAAGATGCCAGACGGCGCGAGAGTTCAATAACCTGGGGCGGCTCAACATAGGCACGCTGCATGAGATCGATGTTCGAGAATAGCTCGTGCGTGCGGCCGCGGTCGAGGATGCTACCGTCGGCCATTACCACAATGCGCTCGGCAAAATCCGAGACGACTTCCATATCGTGGCAGACCATGATAACGGCGCAGCCGCGCTCGGCCATGGTGCGCACCGTTTCCATGACGGTCATGCACTCGCGGTAATCAAGGCCGCTCGTGGGCTCGTCGAGCACGACGATCTTGGGCTCAACCACTACGACGGAGGCAAGCGCCACCATTTGTCGCTGGCCGCGCGAAAGCGAGAAAGGTGCCTCATCGGCAGGCAGGCCAAAGCGGTCGATAACGAGTCGAGCGCGACGCAGAGCCTCGGCACGGTCGATGCCGGCAAGCTCCAGGCCAAAAGCGACCTCGTCGAGTACGGTATCCTTGCAGATCTGGCGGTCGGGGTTTTGGAAGAGGGTTGCGACTTCGCGGGCGATGCGGCTCGTGGGAACGGCTGCGGTGTCCAGCCCCGTAACGCGCACGCTGCCCGAGGCGGGCTTAAGCAGGCCTGTGAGCAGCTTGGTGAGCGTGGTCTTGCCGGCACCGTTCTGGCCGACGATGCCCACGAGCTCGCCGGGATAGAGGGTCAGGTTGAGGTCGTGTACGGCGGCGCCGCCATTGGGATAGGCAAACTCAACGTGATCGAAGGTGAGCACGGGCTCGGCGTCCTTGGCGTGCGGGCGCAACGACGGTGCATGCGGGGAGCCGGCGGGCGCCTGGGCTTCGCTGGCCGCGTGTGCGGGGTCGACAATGCCCGAAATCAGGCGCTCGGCCTCATCGACATCCAAGCAAGGGGTACCGCTTACCAGGCCATCGGCCTCGAGGCTATTGAAGATACGTGTGACGCGAGGGCAGTCGACGCCGATGGCACGGAGCTCGTCGGTATGCCCGAAAACCTCGTGTGGCTCGCCCTGCAGCGCGATTTCGCCATGGTTGAGCACGAGCACGCGGTTGCAGTACTCCGAGAGCAGGGCGACCTTTTGCTCAACGACGACGATGGTAATTCCAAGTGCGCGGTTTGCCTCACGCAGCGTCTCGAAGACCAACGTGGAGCTGGCGGGGTCGAGTGCCGCGGTGGGCTCGTCGAGAACCAAAACGCGCGGACGCATGGCGAGGATGGCGGCGATGGCTACCTTTTGCTTCTGTCCGCCCGAGAGGGTGGCGATCTCGCGGTCGCGCAAGTCGCTGATGCCGACGGTCTCGAGCGTTTCGCTCACGCGCTGCTCGATCTGGTCGTGGGGAACGCCAAAGTTCTCGAGGCCAAAGAGCATCTCATCCTCGACGACCGAAGCGACCATCTGCGTGTCGATATCCTGCAGCACACTGCCGACGATTTGCGACACGTCGGTGAGCGAGGCTTCGCAGGTGTCGTGGCCGTCAACCATGACGGCCCCAAAGAACGTGCCGGTGTAGTGGTGGGGCACGGCACCCGACAGGCAGGCGGCAAGCGTGGACTTGCCGGCGCCCGAGGGCCCGATGATGCCGATGAAATCTCCCTTGTTCACGCTGAGCGAGATGTGGCTGAGCGCCCGCTCGGTCTGCGTGCCATAGGAGAACGAGACATCGTCGACGTTGATGATCGTTTCCATGGATACCTTTCATAGTCATTGGGGACGTTCTTTAATGACTAGTCGTTTAAGAACGTCCCCAAGAGCTAGCTGTTTGGGACAGTCTATACCGATGGGGCACTGTGGGTTAGTTGAGCTTCAGGGCCTTCTGGATGGGCAGGTAGAGGGCGCCGACCAGAATGGCGTTAAAGACGGCGGTCATGGCGACGACGGGCAGCATGGCGGCGGCGAGCTCGCCGACCATGCCGAGCATGGCCATCTTGATGACCATGAAGATGACACCTGAGACAAAGGTGGTCAGGAAGGTTGCGACAATGGCGATGGCGGGCTTGACCTGACCGTTCTTGCCGGCGGCGTTGACGATGCCGGCCATGAGCATGGCGGCGATGCCCTCAGCGGCAAAATCGACGAACGGCGAAGTGGTGGTGATCTGGATCACGGCAGCCGAGATGAGGCCAATGACGAGCGCCTGGCCGATATTGGGGCGAACGACCAGGATGGTGAGGCAGAAGGCCGAGATGATGAACTCGGGGCTGATCATGCCGCCCGAGATGCCCGAGATTGCCTTGCCGACGGTGAAGTTGAGGATGAAGCCGGCGGCGAGCAGGATGGCGAGCAGGACGAGGGCGCGGACATCGAGTTTGCCACGGTCGGCGGTCTGGACGGTGCGGGGCTGGGTGGCGGTGGTGTTCTGAGACATGGTGAAAATCCTTTCGGAAGGGGATTGCAAGGGAAAAGCGGAGGCGCGTGATGCGAATGCGATTGGGCTCGAGATAGAAAAAGGCCCCCGGTCGAAACCGGAGGCCTTCCAATCACCTAGAGCGCAAAAACAGGCGTGAGGGACTCACTGTCGACCGATCGTATTCGCATCACGCCACCACCAGTTGTTGAGAGATTTCATCGTGTTCTTCATGTTGGTGGCTCCTTTCGTGATGCCGTGGCGCGGTAGCACCTGATTGCTGTTGCGCTGCACTATAGCACAGCGAAGTGTGTGCGGGGAAATCTTTTTTAAAAAGATTTCAGGCGGGTTTCCCGTCGGTCAAAAGAGCGGGCTAAGCGGGCGAGGCTGCCATGGCTGCCTTGTCCGCTCAGCTAAGACATGAGGGCCTTAGGCCTTCTTGCGACGATAGATCACGTAGGCGCAGACACCGATGATGACGACGGCGCCAACGGCCATGGCGGCCATGTTGTTGCCCTCGGACTTCTCCTCGGTGACCTCTTCCTCTTCGGCCTCGGGCTCGGCCACGTCCTCATCGGAAAGGGCCTCGTCGGCGTAGGTGATGGACTCGACCAGGCAGTCGTTGTCAGCATCGTAGTCACTCGGGACGAACTCCTCGGAGAAATCGCCCTCCTGGAGGTAGTCGCGCATCTCCTCGAGCATGGCCTTGCACTTAACATAGGTGTTCTTGGTTGCAGCCTTGCCGGCCTTGTTGGCCAGGGCGGTGCGGGCTTCGGTGCCTTCTTCGGCCTGCATGGCCTCGTCGACGGTCAGGTTCTGCTCGATGAGTTCCTTCTGCAGGGCGTCGAGATAGGCGCGGACGCCGGTGGCGCAGTGGTCGCGGTTCTCATAGGCGAGCGTGTTGATGTCCATGAGGACGTAGTTGATGGAGTTCTTGGGCTCCTCGTTGTTCACGACGTCTTCCTCTTCGCAGTGATCGAAGGAGACATCCTGATCGCTGAAGTAGGGGCTGACCTCGGTGAGCAGTGCGGAATAGAGGGGGATAGCGACGGAGAACTCGGCGTTGGAGAGCATCTCCCACTGGATGGTCGCGATCTCGGGGTCCATGCCGTGACGGATCTGGAAGGTGTGGATTTCGGTGTTGCGGTTGGAGCCGATGGCATAGGCGCCGTCGGTGTTGGCGTTGAGGCCGGCGACATTCTCGCCGCGAGCGGCGAAGGAACGAATCATCTCAAAGGTGTTCCAGTCGGACTTGCCGGGCTGGAAGAACAGCGGCTGCATTTCGTGGATCAGGGCGCCGGTCGTCGCGCGAGCGTCTTCGCGCTCGTCCTTGACGATCTCGTAGTCGGTGCCCTCAGCAAGCGGAGCCATGAAGTAATTGCGGCCCTGGATATAGCGCGACCACTGGTGCATGCCGGCCTCGCCAATCTCCTCGCCGTAGGTCTTGGCGACGTCGAACTTGCCGTCGGTGTACTCGGCAAAGCCCTTCTCCTTAGGCATAGACTCGATGCCCTCGGAGTGGAGGCAGTTCTCGGTGTCGTCGAGGTCGACGTCATAGGTGAGGTTGCCGATGTTGGGGTTGAGCGAGGCGATATCGTCAGTGAGCCTCATGGCGATCCACTGATGGCCGGAAAGCGCTGCAAACAACCAGGTCTCGTTGTTGTCGGCAATGATGATCTGGTCGTTGGAGCAGACGCCCTGCTCGTCAATCAGGCTGCCGAGGAGCTCGACACCCTCGCGGGCCGTGGCACTCTCGCCCAGAATGACGCTGGCGTAGTTGTATTCGCCAATGCCAGTCTCCTCGGTGATGGGGTCGGCCTCTTCGGCCTTCTCGTTATAGGAGGTGCTCAACGTGGCAGAGCAGGAGACGCCCTTCTCGTTGATGCCTGCCTCGGAATATGCGTCGTAGCGATCTTCCCACTGCGAGGGGTTGTCGCGAACGAAGGTGTAGCGGTAGGTTGCGCCCTTGGACTTGTACTCAAAACCGGACTCGACCGAGGTGTACTCGTTGCCGTCCTTGTGTGCGGGCTCAATGCCAAAGTGCTTGATGTAGCGCGGACCGAAGTCCTCGGAACGGCCGTAGTACGTGTTGCCGTCGGCCGTGAGCTTGCTGCCCATGTAGATCTGGGTGCAGGCGAGCGCCGAAGTCGGCATGGCCATGATGACCGCTGCTCCAAACGCAAGGCCGCAGCCGAGCTTCTTGAGCGTGTTGACAGGATGAGTAAACCTCATAATCCCTCCCAACTGTTGAAACCCCGCGAAACCGTACGGAGTTTCAGCTAATAAATACATCTACTAGCCTAAAGGAAGTGTAAAGAGTATTCATTCGACAACAGCTTTTACTCGATGAGCGTGAAGAAATATACGATGAACGGATAATAATACTCATTATATAGCTTTAGTTAAATAAAGGCACCCTGCATTTACTGTAGCTGAATAAAGCATTAGACGGCGCTCAAAAAGAAAACTCTCCCGCTGTTTAGGATTTGCATAAACAGCGGGAGAGTCGATAACTGGATGAATATCATACCAATGTGGATTTACTTCTTTCGGCGGTGAATCACGTTGATGGCGTAACCGACGAGCATGGCCAAGACGATGACAATAAAGCCGATCAGGGGATTGTCGTTCATGGGGTCCTCCTATTTTCCGAGCGGTGAGAATTCGTCGACGATGAGGTCGAGGCATTGCGGAAGCGCGCGGGCTCCAAAGACGCCCGAATTGCTGGAGATAATCTCGCCATCGAACTGCATGCCCAGCGACGGGGTGCAGGTGATCTTGGCTTCCTTGGTCTGGATGATCTTAAACTGCGGACGACCGAGCACCTTGCCGGCGGGGTCGAGCGCGGCGGTGATCACGGTCGGGAGCAGCTGCACGGTTTTTACGGGCTCGATGACCGCGATGTCGACCATGCCGTCGTTCATGCGGCAATCGGGGAACAGGTTGATGTCGTTTTGGATGACCGAGGTGTTGCCGGCCATGCAGCAGATGCCATCGAGCTCCTCGACAATGCCGTCATGCTCGATGGTAAAGTGCGCCACCGTGGGGTTGGGCGTGGCGAGCGCGGAGAGGAAGTAGGCGATCTCGCCGATGTCGTTTTTGGTGGGGGCGGCCTTCATCATGATCTCGGCGTCGAAGCCCGAGCCGGCGATGATGATAAAGCCGTGGCGCTTCTCGTTGCCGTTCTCGTCGAGCCAAAAGAGCTCGCCCATGTCTACTTTGACCGTGCGACCGGCGCGGCAGGCCTTGGCAAGTGCCGCTGCCTCGGGGGCATTACCGATGTTATTGAAGAACAGGCAGGCCGTACCGGAGGGGAAGACGAGCGTGGGGACGCCGCATCCGCGCATTTGGTCGAGCACGTTGGAGACGGTGCCGTCGCCGCCCGAAATCACCACGCGATCAAACTCGCGCACGTCCGCCACGGCGTCCTCGGGTTCCATGCCATCGCCGATAAAACGCATCACGACCTCGTCGCCGCCCTGCGCGAGGGCGTGCGTGAACGCGTAGATTTCATCTGAGCTGGGGCCCGATGCCGGGTTGTGGATGATAAGGCAGCGCATACTTACGTTCCCGTTCTGTGACTAACCGAGTATAGTTGTAAGGCAATGCCGATATCCTACCCGTGTTTTTCGGGCCTAACCTTATTCGATGGGTTGATATGTACATTTCCACACATCAGGCTCTACTCGACTTTTGCCAGCGCGCCCGTGAGTTCGACGCGATTGCCGTCGATACCGAGTTTTTGCGCGAGCGCACGTTCCATCCGCGTCTGTGCCTGGTCCAGATTGCCACCCCTGCCGAGAGCGTAGCGGTCGACCCTCTGGTGATCGACGACCTGTCGCCGCTGGCCGAGCTTATGGCCGACGAGAGCGTGACCAAAGTCTTCCACGCCTGCTCGCAGGATATGGAGGTTATGCTCCATACCGTGGGCGTGCTGCCGCGTCCGATTTTTGACACGCAGGTGGCCGCCGCCTTTTTGGGCGAACGCCAGCAGATTTCCTACGGCGCGCTCGTGCAGACGTTTTGCGGCGTCTCGCTGCCCAAGACCGAGTCGCTGACCGACTGGTCGCGTCGCCCGCTGACCGACAAACAGATCGAGTACGCGATCGATGACGTCAAGTACCTGATCGTCGCCTATACCGAGATGATGAGCCGCCTGCGCGAGCTGGGCCGCGTGGACTGGGTGCTCGACGAGCTGCGCCCGCTGGCTGACGAGTCGCACTATCGCGCCGATCGCCACGAGGCGTTCCGTAAGGTCAAACGCATCAATTCGTGCAGCCGTCACCAGTTGGGCATCGCGCGCGAGCTCGCCGCCTGGCGCGAGGACCGCGCCGAGCGCCGCAACATCCCGCGCAAGTGGGTCATGTCCGACGATACGCTGCTGGCGCTCGTTAAGCGCAATCCCGTGCGCGTTGAGGAGTTCCGTAGCATTCGCGGTACCGACCAGTTGGGGGAGCGCGACGTGGACGGCGCGCTCATGGCCATCAAGCGCGGTGCGAGCTGCCCGCACGATCGCCTGCCGCTCATGGTGCGCGGGCATCGCCAGATTTCGCCGGAGCTTGAGAGCGTGACGGACCTGATGTATGCGCTTATTCGCTTGGTTGCCGAGCGCTCGGGGGTGGCGACCTCGGTCATTGCCTCGCGCGATGACCTGGCCGATTACATCGAGCATCCTGAGCAAAGCCCCCTGCGCGAAGGCTGGCGTTTTGAGCTTGTGGGTTCGCGCCTGGACGATCTGCTTTCCGGCAATATGGGGCTCACCGTGAAGGACGGAAAGATTGAGTTGTTATAGGTATATAGTTACGCGGTTTTACCAAACCGCGTAACAGCTCGACGCTGCAAACGGCCGAGAGCGAGCAATCTGACGTTCAATCGTCGCTCGCGTACCAAAGTACGCGTCGCTTCTCTTTCACGTCACCTTGCTCGCTCTCGGCCGTTTTCGCTGACATTGCCAAAACATCGATGTTGATTTGCCTGCTGGGCGAGTGGGTAAAATGCCTCCAACGTGTAACTCGATTCGGAGGAATTCGCATGCCTTATTACTATGGATACGGCTTTGGTATCGACCCGCTGTACCTGCTGGTTGTGCTTGTCTGCACGGTGCTTGGCCTTGCCGCGCAGAGCTATATCAATTCGACGTACAAGACGTGGTCCAAGGTTCGCTCGGACGGCGACACGGGCGCCACGGTCGCTCGCCGCATGCTCGACGCCAACGGCTGCAATGCCGTGGGCATCAAGGGCGTCGCTGGTGAGCTTACCGACCACTACAACCCGCAGGACAACAATCTGTATCTGTCGGATTCCAACCGTTCGGGCGGCTCGGTCGCAAGCGTCGCTGTCGCTTGTCACGAGGCAGGCCATGCCGCGCAGCGTCAAAGCGGCTATGCCATGATGAAGGTACGCACCGCCCTCGTGCCGGTCGTCAACTTTACCCAGAACACTTGGACCATCGTGCTGCTCATGGGCCTGTTTATGAACATCGCGGGACTCACGACCCTCGCACTGATCTTCTTCTCGTTTAGCGTGCTGTTCCAACTGGTTACGCTACCGGTCGAGATTGATGCCAGCCGCCGCGCCGTGGCGTATATTGAGCAGTCGGGTATGAGCTCCCAGCAGGTCAACGGTGCCAAGAAGGTGCTGACGGCCGCCGCGCTTACCTATGTGGCTGCGGCGCTCACCTCGATTATTCAGCTGCTCTATCTTATGGCTCGATACAACAGAAACTCCAACCGATAACAAATTGGGTCGCTGGGCGCCGCGGGAATTTGTGTCCCCGCGGCGCTGTACTATGTGTTGGACTTGAATTTGCGCAGGGCCAGAGCCTTTGTGCACGATGACGAAAGGAGGCTGCGTGGCAGGCTGGAATCTAACCGGCAATGCCGTTTCCGCCGAGTTCGACGGTTCGGACGAGCAGGAGCGTAAGGAGCTCAGCGTGAGCCAGGCGGTAGAGATCGCCGCCGGTGCGCTCGATGCCATTCCGCAGCTGAGTGTCCTGGGCGAGGTCACGGGTTTCCGTGGTCCCAATGCCCGAAGCGGCCACTGCTACTTCCAGATTAAAGACGACTCGGCCGCCGTCGACTGCATCATCTGGAAGGGCGCCTATCTCAAGCGTACCTTCGATCTGCGTGACGGCATGCAGGTGAGCTTTAAGGGCAGCTTCAATCTCTATAAGGCCACGGGCCGCATGAGCTTTGTCGCTCGCTCGTTTTCGCTGGCGGGGGAGGGTCTGCTGCGTCAACAGGTGGCGCAGTTGGCCGAAAAGCTACGCCGCGAGGGACTGATGGACGAGTCCCGCAAACGCCGCATCCCGGTGTTTTGCTCACGCGTGGCGGTCGTCACCTCGCTTTCCGGTGCGGTAATCGACGACGTCAAGCGTACGCTGCGCCGTCGCAACCCGCTCGTCGAGCTTGTCTGCGTGGGCGCCAAGGTTCAAGGCGAGGGTGCGCCGGCCGAGCTCATTGATGGCTTGCGCCGCGCCGCTTCCATTACGCCGGTGCCCGACTGTATTTTGCTGGTGCGCGGCGGCGGCTCCTTTGAGGACCTCATGACCTTTAATGACGAGGAGCTTGCCCGCGCGGTGGCGGCTTGTCCTGTGCCCGTGGTGACCGGCATTGGCCATGAGCCCGATACCTCGATTTGCGACATGGTGAGCGACCGACGCGCCTCCACGCCCACGGCGGCGGCAGAATCGGTGGCGCCGGCTATGACGGAGTTGGCCGATGTGCTCGAGGCGCGCCATCAGCGTCTGGGTGCCGCGATGGCATCGATGATTGGGTCGGCCCAGGTCGACCTGGAGATGCTCGATCAGCGCGGTCGCCGTGCCTGGGATACCTATACGGCTCGCTTGGGTGATGCGCTCGATGCCGCTGCGTGTCGCCCGTGCCTCAACGACCCCACATTTATGGTCGAGCGTCGCGAATCGGAGCTTGCACTGACTGCCGATCGCCTGTCGGGCGCCATAGTACGCTCGGTCGGGACATTCCGCTCCAACTTTGAGCGCTTGCCCGAGCGTCTGATTACAAGCACCTCGGGGCTCGATGGTAAGCGCCATGCGCTCACGCTTGCGAGTTCCCGCCTAGAGCATCAAGGGCGCACGATGCTCAGCAAGCCAGCGTCCGACCTGAGCCGTGCGGCAGCGTCGCTCGATGCCCTGTCGCCGCTCAAAGTGCTTGCTCGCGGCTATTCCATCGCGTACAGCGATGATGGTGTGGCTACGAGTGCCAAGACCTTTAAGCCTGGCGACGCCATTCGCGTGCGCATGGCAGACGGCAACGTGGCAGCAACGGTCGATACGGTCGAGTAGACCGCGTTTCGCAGTGATAGACCCTTAGGAAAGGAAACAGATATGGCAGAGAAGACCCCGGTCGAGCAGCTTACGTACAAGCAGGCCTCGCAGGAGCTGGAGCTCATCATCCGCAGCCTGGAGTCGGGCGATATGGAGCTTGAGGAGTCGCTCGAGAGCTACACCCGCGGCGTCGAGCTCCTCAAAAGCCTGCGCACCCGCCTGTCCGATGCCGAGCAGAAGGTCTCGGTGCTCCTTAAGGACGTCGACGGCAACGACGTGCTCGCCGACGGCGAGGCCGCCAACACCGATGATAACCTTTCGTTCTAAGCATCTCGACCAAATATAATTACCTTGGTCTGTAAGAAAGGAACCAGCTATGTGCGATTGCATCTTCTGCAAAATTGCCAACCACGAGATCCCCTCGACCGTTGTCTATGAGGACGACCAGGTCATCGCCTTCGACGACCTCAACCCGCAGGCGCCGGTCCACACGCTCGTGATCCCTAAGAAGCACTACAGCGACATCGCCGACAACGTACCCGCCGAGACCATGGGCGCCATAGCTCACGCCATCCAGGAGGTCGCCAAGGCCAAGGGTCTGGAGGACGGTTTCCGCGTCATCTCCAACAAGGGCGTCAACGCCGGCCAGACCGTCATGCACTTCCACATGCACGTCCTCGGCGGCAAAAACCTGGGCGAGAACCTCATCTGAGGGCGCTTGGCCCGTCGACTTGGCTGCCTTTGGAGTAATCTATGCAGCTTTCTCAACTCGAATACCTTCAAGCGGTAGCGAACTATGGCGGCGTGCGCAAAGCAGCTCGCGCCGTTCATGTGAGTCCGCAGGCCGTTTCGTCGGCAATCAAAAAGCTGGAATCTGAGTATCAGATTGTTTTGCTCGACCGATCGGCGGGGGAGGTTGTTTTGTCTCCGGCGGGCAGAGAATTTGCGCGTCGTGCGCGCGTGATCCTGGCACAAGTCGACGATCTCAAAAAGTACGCTCAATCGAGGGGCGACGGCGTTTCGCCCGATGGCCACTTTCGTCTTTACGCCCCCTGCCTTCATGGGCGGGGGCGCCTTTTTGCCGAAAGCTGGTATGACTCGTTTGAACGCTCGCACCCTCAGATTCACCTTGATGTGTGGCATCAGCCAACGGCTACATGCTTTGAATCACTTGTGCTTGGCATTTCGGATGCGGCTATCTCATTCGAGGAACCACGGGACAGCGTCCTTTCTTCAAAATATTTGGGTGAAAAGGAGCTCAAGGTTCTTTCATGCCCAGCGGGTCATCAATCTGTGGGCGCCATGACCATTCGCGAGTTACTGGGCGGCAGGCTCGCTGTTCCCATTAATTTGTCGCCCTGTCTCAATGCAATCAATCAATGTCCCGAAGCCCAGCTCGTCAATTTTCGCTTCCGTGATGTTGAATACGGAAACAGGGCGCAGACTGAGTTTCTTCAAGCCGGGGGATTGATATTGAGTTTTTCTGGCTCTTCTCTCGCATCAGATGTATTGGAAGTGAGCGAGTGCTCCATTGAAGGTTCGCGTGACGTAGCCTTGCCCATCTACTTTTGCTATCGACAAAATGCCTGGACTGATCGACACCAGACGGTTTTTCTGCACCTATTGCGTCATCTTGCTTCGTGAGATTAATTGGCTTCGAGGCATCAAGTGATTATTGACGCCTTGTAACACATAGCTGACAGCTTTGCCCTCATGCTTTTCCAAGATTCCGATTTAGATTGCTGACTCTTGGAGGGTGGAGCATGAAAAACCGTACGGTTTTGCTTTATATGACGTTCGTTTTTCTGTCGAACTTCAGCACCATTTTGTATTTTCTGACGGTTTACCTTGAATTTGTCGGATTCTCGATGGTGGCGATTTCTAGCATGATGATTGCATACCAAGTGAGCAAGTTCATCCTTGAAGTTCCCACTGGCTATATTGCTGATAGGTTTGGACGAAAGACAAGTGGTCTCGTTGGCGTCGTGGGGATGCTTGGATACTATGTCGCCCTGCTTCTCGTCCGTTCTCCTCTGCTTTTAATCGGTGCGTTCGCTCTCAAGGGTTTTGCCGTTGCGTGTGTGAGCGGATCCATCGAAGCGATTTACATTGACAGCGTCTCTCAGGACCAGCTCGTAAGACTTAATGTCGTTGAGCGATTTGTTTTCTATGCCTCTTATGCCATCTCCGCTTGCGTGGGCGGTTTCATTTCGTCCGTCGGTGCATATCTCATTGGTCTTTCGGCAGATAACATCGCAATGGTGTTGACGCTGGTTGTCGTTATCTGCATTCCTGAGATGCGAAGAGGGGGCACTGCGGCGACACCTGAGCGTGGAATGAGCCCGAAGATGATCGGTGCTGCTATTACGGGTAATGGCATTCTTCGGTCAGCGTTCATCATGGATTGTTCTCAGGCATTTGCCTTCGTCGCCCTGGAAGACTTTTTCTCACTGTTGCTTGCAGGCCGCGGAATGAATGCCGTCGCTTCGGGCGTGACCATTGCAGTCCAGCTCCTTGCCTCCGCCTCCATAGGGTTTATTGTTCCCAGTGTGATTGCTCGTGTCGACAAGGGCCGTTTTGCGCGTATTTGCGGCATCGTGCGCCTTTCCCTGACTGCTCTGTTTTTGATTCCCTTTACTCCGGTCTATTTGCTGCCTGTGTTCTATGTGCTGCAGACGGTTGCGTACTCGTTATTTGCCCCAATCAAATACTCAATTTTTCAAAATGCTGCCGATTCTTCGATGCGCTGTTCACTGATTTCGGTTCAAAGCCAGATGGTGGCGGTTGGTGCCATCCTTTTCTATCTGTTCAATGCTGCGTTGAGCAGCATCGCGGGCATTCGAGTCGTATTGCTTGTCGCGCTCGGGATTTCTTCCCTTGTGTATATCCCCGCGCTATTTCGTCTTACAAGTCAAAGGACATGGGTATTTAGGCACCGATAACTTATATATCAACGCAATAAACCCAAGCGCGAGGGCGTTTGGGTTTATTATTGAAACGTATGTAACCTGGCGGCGCCACACCGCCTGTTAGTAGGGAGACACATGAACGTTCTGGTCGTCAACGCAGGATCTTCGACCCTTAAGTATCAGGTCATCGATACCAAGTCCCACAAGGTGTCCGCAAAGGGCTCCTGCGAGCGCGTCTGCTTTACCGGCGGTACCTTCACCCACGCTGCCAACGGCTCCAAGAAGGTGACCGAGAACATCGAGTTCCCCGACCACAAGGTCGCCATCGAGGTCGTCCTGAAGGACCTCGAGGCCAACGGCGTCAAGATCGAGGGTATCGGCCACCGTATCGTTCAGGGCGGTTGGTACTTCGGTGATTCCTCCCTCGTCGACGAGGACGTCCTCGCCAAGATCCGCGAGGTCGCTCCGCTCGCCCCGCTGCACAATAACCCCGAGGCCAACGTTATCGAGTACTGCCTCGAGCAGTATCCCGACCTGCCCAACGTCACGGTTTACGACACCGCTTTCCACTTCAACATGCCCGAGGTCGCCAAGACTTACGCCCTGCCCAAGGACGTCTGCGACAAGCTGCACATCCGTAAGTACGGCGCCCACGGCACCAGCTACCGTTACATCTCCAAGAAGGTCGCCGAGATGACCAACGGCGGGGCCCGCAAGGTCGTCGTGTGCCATATCGGCTCCGGTGCCTCCCTGTGCGCCATCGAGGACGGCAAGTGCATGGACACCACCATGGGCTTGACGCCGCTCGACGGCGTTATGATGGGCACCCGCTGCGGCTCCATCGACCCGGCTACCGTGTGCTACCTGCAGCGCGAGGGCGGCTACACCTTCGACGAGGTCGACGAGATGATGAACAAGAAGTCCGGCCTTTTGGCTGTGACCGGCGGTAAGACCAACGACTGCCGCAACGTCGAGGAACTCGCCGCCGCTGGTGATCCCGAGGCTCAGCTCGCCTTCGACATGTTTGTCTACAAGATTGCCGCCAAGGCTGCCGAGATGGCCACTTCTATGTGCGGTATGGACACCCTGGTCTTTACCGCCGGCATCGGCGAGCACGCTCCGGCCGTTCGCGCCGGCGTGGCCGACCGTCTGGCCTTTATGGGCGTTAAGATGGACCATGCCCGTAACGCCCTGCGTGGCGACGGCGCTTGGTGCCTGTCTGCCAAGGATTCCAAGGTCAAGATCTTCGTCATCCCCACGGATGAGGAGTTCATGATCGCTTCCGACGTCGAGCGCATCGTCAGCGGTAAGTAATTGATGCAAGGGGAGGGGACTGGATGGCCTTGTGCCGTTCAGCCCCCTTTTACGCTCTTTGGGCGAAGAGTTTAATAGATATTTATTGGATTCTGATAACTTCTTATTAATGGTACGGCCGCCTTATAGGTTTGCCGACCGTACTGTAATCACGAAGGAGTCTCATGAACGTACTTGTTGTCAACGCCGGCAGCTCGAGCCTTAAATATCAGCTTTTGGATACCGATACCCGCGAGGTTTTCGCCAAGGGCAACTGCGAGCGTATCGGTTCGGACATGGGTATCTTTGGCCACGCCGAGAACGGTGGCGCCAAGCAAACCGAGGAGGTCCCCTTCCCGGATCACCGTTCGGCCATTGCGCGCGTGCTCGAGGAGCTCGAGAAGACCGACTTTACGATCGATGGCATCGGCCACCGTATCGTTCAGGGTGGCTGGCACTTCGATGATTCCGCGGTCGTCGACGATGAGGTCATGGCTAAGATCCTTGAGGTGGCCCCGCTCGCTCCGCTGCACAATTACGGCGAGGCCGCGGCAATCGAATATTGCCGCGAAAAGTATCCGGAGCTGCCCAACGTGGCTGTCTTCGACACTTCGTTCCATATGACTATGCCCGAGGTTGCCTACACCTACGCGCTGCCCAAGGACGTGTGCGATAAGTATCATGTGCGCAAGTACGGCGCCCATGGAACGAGCCACCGCTACGAATGGATGATGGCCAAGGAGATCCTGGGTTCGCGCTGCCACCGTCTGCTTTCGTGCCATCTGGGTAACGGCGCCTCGCTCGCCGCTATCGAGGACGGTGTCTGCCGCGATACCACGATGGGCCTCACGCCGCTTGACGGCCTGATGATGGGAACCCGCTGTGGCTCCATCGACCCGGCCACCGTGTGCTACCTGCAGCGCGAGGGCGGCTACACCTACCAGGAAGTCGACGACATGATGAACAAGCAGTCTGGCCTGCTTGCCATCTCGGGTATTTCCAACGACGCCCGCGACATCCGTACGCGCGCCTCCGAGGGCGACGAGCGCTGCCTGCTCGCCTTCGATATGTTCGCCTACAAGGCCATGCAGCAGGCCGGCTCCATGATCGCTTCCATGGCGGGCGTGGACACCATTACCTTTACCGCCGGCATTGGCGAGAACGACTGGTCGATCCGCAAGGCCTTCTGCGACTGCTTTGAGTGGCTGGGCGTGCGCATCGACAACAACAAGAACCGCGAGGCCGTGGGCAACGGCCCGCAGGTCATCAGCGCCGCCGGTTCCGCCGTCACGGTCATGGTCATCCCCACCGACGAGGAATACATGATCGCCCACGACGTCGAGCGTCTGACCAAGAACAACTAACGCGCGCATTTGCAAGTAAGCGAAAGGCCTCCAGAGCAACGACTCAGGAGGCCTTTTTGCTAGCAGGCGGAAATTCCAGTCCCAAAGTGACCATCGCCAGCAACGCCTGCGCTCCCAGCAACGGTACCCATCCGTTCAGATTTTCAGCCCCAATTCGTAGCCAAGCCGCCGTCCACCCCAGATCCCCTGACTGCCACGTTGCGGCAGGGACCCTACAGGGTAAAGCTCTGAAAACATTCCGCACTGATATTTTCTGTATTGAAGACGTCGATGATGCACCCGTATACCATTGACGTCGACACCATCAG
>NZ_JBBNJW010000015.1:0-38196 GCF_040093305.1 Collinsella sp. CLA-AA-H302 | reverse complement strand
GGGTATCGGATTCCCACATTCATCCGTACATGTACGGATGAATGTGGGAAGTGTTCGGATGAAGTTGCGAATCAAGGCCGACCCCGCCGAAAACATAACGCTTACCGGAAAGTTCGGCACGGCAAAACGTTGCGGGTATACTAGTAGCGTTATACCAACGGCAGCTGGCGCATGCCGCCGCGGCCATTCGAAACGGAGACATCATGATTACCGTCATCATCGGCATCGTTGTTGTCATTGTGATTGTCTGCGCCATCGCCGGCATCTACAACAACATGGTCACCAAGCGTAACCGCATCGATAACGCCTGGCAGAACATCGATACGCAGCTGCAGCGCCGCAACGACCTGATCCCCAACCTGGTCGAGACCGTCAAGGGCTACGCCAAGCACGAGCAAGAGACGCTCTCCGCCGTGATCAGCGCGCGTAACACCGCCGTCAAGGCCACCACGCCCGAGGCCAAGATGGAAGCCGACAACGTGCTGACCGGTGCGCTGCGCCAGCTCTTCGCCGTGGCCGAGGCCTACCCCGATCTGAAGGCAAACACCAACTTTACGCAGCTGCAGGCATCGCTCGAGGATACCGAGAACAAGATTAGCTATGCACGCCAGAGCTACAACGACTGCGTGCTCAGCTACAACAACGCCATCCAGACGTTCCCGGCTGTCATCTTTGCCGGCATCTTCCAGTTTAAGGAGCGCCAGGGCTTCGAGGCCGCCGAAGCAGCCCGCCAGGCACCGACCGTCAAGTTCTAACAATCACGGCCGAGTCTTAAGCCAGTTCATCAACCCTTTGGGGTCCAAGGCACAAACCTTGGGCCCTTTTCTTATCCACGCACAACGCGCGGCCAATAGGCCGCGCACCATCTTTAACCAGATTAATTATGGCGTGTTGCGACAACGCCGAGGTAACGCAGGCCCGAGGCCAACCTTCCTTTCCGGCGCACTCCGCAGGACGAAAGAACCTCCGCCGCACGAAGTGCGCAGCGGAGGTTCTTTCATGTCCGAGGACGCGCCGGAAAGGAAGGTTGGCCTCGGGCTGAACAGCTATGGCAGCTTACGCCACGGTGTAAACCCAGTTGTGCTTATCCTCGATAGCACCAGACTGGATACCAGTCAGGGTCTCGCGGAGCTTCTTCATCACAGGGCCGATCTCGGTGTAGCCAGCCGGGAAGGTCACGGTCTCGTCGGCGCCGTAAACCTTGTTGTCGATCTCGCCAACCGGGGAGATGACAGCAGCAGTGCCGCACAGGCCGCACTCGACAAAGGTACCGGCCTTGACCTCGGCCCACTCGACGGGACGCTCGTCGACGGTGACGCCCAGGTCCTTGGCGACCTGAACGAGCGAACGACGGGTGATGGAGGGCAGGATGGAGTCGGTATGCGACTGGGGAACGACGAGGGTGCCGTCCTCCTTCACGAACAGGACGTTGGCTCCGCCGGTCTCCTCGACATAGGTGCGGGACTCGGAGTCGAGATACAGGTTCTCGGCATAGCCCTCGCGATGGGCCTCCATCGTGGGCTTGAGGGACATGGCGTAGTTGAGGCCGGCCTTGATGTTGCCGGTGCCGTGCGGTGCGGCGCGGTCGTACTCGGAAACGCGCAGCTTGACGGGCTTAAGGCCTCCCTTAAAGTACGGACCGACCGGGGTCACGAGAATGCGGAACGTGTACTCAGGAGCGGGAGCCACGCCAATCACGTCACCAGAGCCAATCATAAACGGACGCACGTACAGGGTCGCGCCGGAGCCGAAGGGCGGAACCCAGGCGGCGTTGGCAGAAACGACCTGCTTGACGGCCTCGACGAACTTGTCCTTGGGGAACGGGGGCATCTCGAGGCGCTGCGCAGAGTTGTACATACGCTCGGCGTTCATGTCGGGACGGAAGCAGACGATGCTGCCGTCCTCGGCGGTGTAGGCCTTCAGGCCCTCAAAGACCTCCTGGCAGTAATGGAAGATGCCACCGCACTCGGAGACATGCAGGGTGTGGTCGGTAGTCAGACCGCCCTCGTCCCACTCGCCATCCTTCCAATGAGCCTCGTAGCTGTAATCGGTCTTCATGTAGCCAAAGCCGAGGCTACCCCAATCGATATCCTTCTTCTCGACAGTCATATGTCGCTCCTTACATACACAGTTGCACACTCGCGAACCCGCACGCAAGGACCGAGGCCGACCGCGTCGCAACGTCACGCGCCCGGAGCGTAGAGCCGGACGGGACACGCGAACGGCATCAAAGCCAATGGCACGTCGATTCGCATGCACGAGATTGTACTCCCCGTACGCGTCTGATAAAACGCTTTTCTTTAACTAAGTAAAGTATTTTCATTTGACCGAAGCAAAAAGGCCCGCCACCGTAAGCGGTGACGGGCCTCAACTGCACGGTTTGCGCGCCGGCTCGAGCTAAGCGTTCTTTTTGCCTAGCTTAGCCTTAACCAGACCGACCACGGTCGGGATAATCGACACGGCAACGATGCCGATAATCAGCAGCTCAAAGTGCTCCTGCACAAAGGGGATGCCGCCAAAGAAGTAGCCCAGCAGCGTAAAGAGCGTTGACCAGGTAATGCCGCCCAGCACGTTGTAGATGACAAAGTTGCGCCAGTGCATGCCGCCCATGCCGGCGATAAAGGGCACGAAGGTGCGGATAAACGGGAAGAAGCGGCCCAGGAAGATGGCCAGGTGGCCCCACTTGTCCAAGAAGTCCTCGGACTTTTTGATGCGCTCGGGCGTCATGGCCTTGACCTTACCCGAAGCGATGATCTTTTTGCCAAAGAAGCGACCGATCATAAAGTTGCACTGATCACCCAAAATGGCAGCCGCCCATGCGACGGCCAGCAGGGCCACGATATTAAAGCCGCCGTTGTGGGCAAAGAAGCCCGAGGCAAACAGCAGCGAATCGCCGGGAAGGAACGGGAAGAATACCACGCCCGTCTCGATAAAGATGATCAGGAACACGCAGCCGTAGGCCATAAGCGGGCCGGCGGCGATCCAACTGGCGATCGCAGTGCGCGGGTCTTTGAGCAGCTCGGCGATAAAATTAATGAAACCCATGAAGTAAAACCTCTCAGTTGTGGGCGCGGACACGTCCAAGTTGACCAGTATACGGTTGCGGCGCGACCATGCACACGACCCCACAAAAGCATGACTCCATTACCAGCAAGTTTGCATAACTGACACCTGTCACGCAAAGCCGTGAAAGATTGCTCTTCCTAATCCCTAGCGAATCGCTATACTTTATTGAATCGCATTGCCATGGCGCTAAGGGAGGGCGGCCAGTGAGCTTTATCAATACCATTCGCGAGGACATCAAGACCGTCCAGGCGCAGGACCCCGCTGCGCAAAACGGCCTGGTCATCTTCCTTTCCTATCCTGGCCTGCACGCCAAGTGGAACCACGTGCCCGAGCACTGGCTCTGGGAGCACGGTCATCGCTCGCTCGCCCGCGTGCTCTCGCAAATCACCCGCCACATCACCGGCGTCGAGATTCATCCCGCCGCACAGATCGGCAAGCACTTCTTTATCGACCATGCCATGGGCGTCGTCATCGGCGAGACCACCATCGTGGGCGACAACTGCGTGCTCTACCAGGGCGTCACGCTCGGCGGTACCGGCAACGAGACCGGCAAACGCCACCCAACGCTCGGCGATAACGTCACCGTGGGCACGGGCGCCAAGGTGCTCGGCAACATCCGCATCGGCAACAACGTCAAAATCGGCGGCAACTCGGTTGTCGTCAAGGACGTGCCCGACAACTGCACCGTCGTGGGCGTGCCGGGACGCATCATCAAGCGCAACGGCTGCCGTGTGTTCGAGGAGAGTTTCGACGCCAAGCAGCATCGCGAGTACATGCCCGATGACGCCGCCGAGCAGAGTGCCCTCAACCGCCAGGGCATCACCGAGAATGCCCGCCGCGTCAAAGAACTCGAGCGAGAGGTGGCCGAGCTCAAGGCCCTCGTCGCCAAGCTCATGGACGAACGTTAGGAACGCAAGCGGTACAAAACAATATCGGCACCGACGCAAAAGGCGCGCCAGGGAATCAATCCCCGGCGCGCCATTCCTTTTGATGTGACATGCGGGACTGTCCCTTTGTCACATTATGCGAACTGACTCAGATAGAGGTCGGCGTAAGCACCCTCGGCAGCCAGCAGTTCCTTGTGCGTACCCTGCTCGATGATATTGCCGTGGTCCATGACCAAGATCAGGTCGGCGTCCACGATCGTCGACAGGCGATGCGCGATCACAAAGCTCGTGCGCCCGCGCATGAGCGCGTCCATGGCGCGGCCGATAGCAAGCTCGGTGCGCGTGTCCACACTTGAGGTCGCCTCGTCCAGGATGAGAATCGCCGGGTTGTTGAGCAGCACGCGTGCGATGGTTAGCAGCTGACGCTGGCCCTGGCTGATGCTTTCGGCATCGTTGGCTACGCGCGTGTCGTAGCCCTGAGGCATGGTGCGCACAAAGAAGTCGACCTGGGCGGCGCGAGCGGCCGCAACAATCTCCTCGCGCGTTGCCTCGGGGCAGCCGTAGGCGATGTTCTCGGCAATCGTGCCGTCGAACAGCCAGGCGTCTTGTAGCACCATGCCAAACTGCTGTCGCAGCTCGCCGCGATCCATGCGGCTCGTATCCACGCCGTCGAGCGTAATACGCCCGCCGTCAATCTCGTAGAAGCGCATGAGCAGGTTGATGAGCGTCGTCTTGCCTGCGCCCGTGGTTCCCACCACGGCAATCTTCTGGCCCGGCTCGGCGGTAAACGACACGTCGCGCATGAGCGGCTTGTCGGGCACATAGCCAAAGCGCACGTGCTCAAAAGCGACGCGGCCCTCAATGCGACCCGGCAGCTTGGCGGCCTCGTCCGGCAGCGGATCGGCCTCCATCTCGGGCTCATCGAGCAGGTCGAACACGCGCTCCGCACTCGCCAGCGCGCTCTGCAGCGAGTTGAAAGTGAACGACAGCTGCGTCATGGGTTCGGACGCCTCGTAGATAAACTGGAAGAACGCCTGGAACACGCCGACGGTCATGTGACCGGCAACCAGCATGCTGCAGCCCACGAGCGCAATCACAATCTGCGCCAGGCGACCGATAAAGCGAACCGCGGGACCGACGGCGTTGATCATAAAGTCGGCCTTGGCGCTCACGCGCGCCAGCTCGCCCGAAGCCTCGTGCACCTCGGCAGAACTCTGGCGCTCACGGTTGAACGCACGGATCACCAGACGGCCCGAGTAGCCCTCCTCGACCGCGCCCGTAATCTTGGACACCCATTCTTGGCGCTCGCCCGTCACGTCATGCGTGCGGCGCGAAACCACCTTGGTCACCAGCAGCGATACCGCCGTAAAGCCCAAAAAGACCAACGTGAGCTTAACGCTATAGACAAACATCATGCTCACGGCGCCCACTACCGTACCGATCGACACCAGCAGCTGCAGCAATCCGCGCTGCATGCTCTCGGACATCTTGTCCAAGTCGTTGGTCGCACGGCTGACGACCTCGCCGGGGCGATGCGCGTCAAAGTAGGCAAGCGGCAGGCGGCTGAGCTTTTGCGCGATGCGATTGCGTAGGCGCAGATTGAGTCGCTCGGCCACACTCGACATCAAAAAGCTCTGCAACGCATAGAAGGAGGCGGCTGCCGTCCAAATCATAAAGTAGACGAAAATGGTTTTGCCGCAATGTTCCCAGGTAATGCTGAAGGTAGTGTCGTTGGCAAACGCCACCTGCATATGACCCCACAGCTCATCGATCACGCGAGCGCTGTACGCCGGTGCGGCGGTGTTGAAGATGACGTAGAACACGATGCTCGCGAACACAATATAGAAGCGCCAATGGTCGCCGGCGGCTTCGCTCCACAAGCGGCGCACCGTCGCCCAGGTATCCCGGGGCGTCTCGTCCTCGTCTTCGTCGTCCACGTCGCGCATACGCTCTGCCTCGGCACGGGCACGCTCGTCCTCGGCACGCTCGTTTTCCTCGTACAGCGCCTGGCGACGAGCCTCTCGTTCGTCCGCCACCTTGGCGGCGTCATCCAGCTCGAGCATCGCGGCAGCCTGGTCGACCGTATTCTCGGCAGTGTCCGCAGCGTCCGAATCGATAGCGTCGCCGCACTTCTTGAGCCCCTCGGTCATGCTACTCACCTCCCTTCATCTGCGATTCCGCGATGGCGCGGTACACCTCGCAGGTTTCCATAAGCTCGTCGTGCGTGCCCAGGCCCACGACCTCGCCGTCCTTGAGCACCACGATCTGGTCGGCATGCAAGATCGTCGAGATGCGCTGCGCGATGATGAGCACCGCAGCGTCGCGCGTCTCCTCCTGCAGCGCATGGCGCAGCGCTGCATCGGTCTTAAAGTCCAAGGCCGAAAAGCTGTCATCGAAGATATACAGATCGGCATGCTTCATGAGTGCGCGGGCAATCGCCAGGCGTTGGCGCTGACCACCCGAGAAGTTCGTGCCGCCCTGGGCCACCGGAGTATCGAGCCCCTGGGGCTGGTCGAGCACAAAGGTGCTCTGTGCAACCCCCAGCGCATGGAGCATGTCGGGCTCGGTCGCGTCTTCGTTGCCAAAGCGCAAATTGCTTGCCACGGTGCCCGAGAACAGCCATGCCTTCTGCGGGACGTAGGCAATGCGCCCGCGAATCTCGTCTTGCGAAAGCTCGCGCAGGTCGACGCCGTCCAGGCGAATGGCACCCTTGGTGGCATCGTGGAAGCGCAGCAGGAGCTTTGCCACTGTCGACTTGCCCGAGCCCGTCGAGCCCACAATCGCGGTCGTCTGACCGCGGCGGCAGGTAAAGCTCAGGTCGCACAGCGTGTCCTCGTCGGCATCGTCAAAACGAAACGACATGTGATCGAACACGGCGACCGCATCCGGTCCGTCCTTTGAATCGGATGTGCCCGCGCCCAGCGTACGGTCGCCGTCCACGATGCTCGGCTCAATCTCCAGCACCTGTTGCGCGCGATTGAGGCAAGCCGCGGCGCGCGGCAGCGTGAGCATCACCATCTGCGCCATCATCACAAAGAACAGGATCAGGAGCGCATATTCCAGCACCGCGGAGATGCTCGCAATCTGCATTGCATGGTCGCCAACGCGGTTGCCGCCCACCCACAGCACCGCCACCTCGGCAATGTTCATCAAAAAGAAGGTAGAGCTATCAAGGCCCACAAACAGGTGGTTGACCTTAATGGCGTTGTCCGCATAATCGCTAAACACCTCGTCCAGGCGCTGCTCCTCGTGGCGCTCTTTATTAAAAGCGCGGATGACGCGAACGCCCACGATGTTCTCGCGCAACACCACGTTCATACGGTCGATAAAGCTCTGCAGGCGCATAAAAATCGGCGCGGCATTAGCCACCGTAAAGACTGCCACCACCAGCACGATCGCAACCACCACGCCCAGCAGCGTGCCCATGGCGGGATCGATGAGCCAAGCAAAAATGATGCCCGCGACGGCCAAGAACGGCACCGGCAGCACCAGCTGGATCGTCTGCAGGATGGCCTGTTGAATCACATTGATGTCGTTGAGCGAGCGTGTGATCATCGATCCGGTGCCAAAGCGCTCAAAGTCGCTGGCCGCGAGCTCGAGCGACTTGTCGTACACGGCATTGCGGATATCGCAGGCCACGTTGGCGGCCAAGCGCGCCGAAAGATAGCAGCCCAGCACCGCGCCGCCGCTGGCCATGCCGGTCGCGATAAGCATGTAGAGGCCATTGCGCAAAATGTAGTCGACATCACCCGTGGTGATACCGGTGTTGACCATGTTCGCCAGCATCGTGGGAACCAACAGCGTGCCGACGTTATCAACCAGCAGCACCAGCAGCGTCACTGCAACAAGCCCTCGATAGGGCTTCAGAAACCTCATTAACAGTCGCACGACTCCCCCTCACTTTGCTTTTCGGCAGCCATCTGCTGCTTAAATGCCTCGCACTCATCCCCTAGTACACGGGAAAACTTGCCGATCAGGCGCATAATCTCGCGTTGCTCACACGGCTCAAGCGCGCCAAAGGCTCGCTGCTCGGCCTTGAGTGCCGGCAGTGCATAACGCTCTGCAAATCGCCTGCCCTCTTCGGTCAGGCTCACAACCTTGTTCTTACGGCTGCCTTCGGCAAACTCCAACGTTGCAAAGTCCCGCGCCGTCAAGGTTTTAATGGCCGAGTTGATGGTCTGCTTGCTGTAGAACCATTCGCTCGTCAGGCGGCTTACGGCAATACTGCCGCCCGCCGTGCTGGTATCGACGAGCATCCAGTAAGCGCAGTCCGAAAGACCGCAGGCGCGCGAGAACTCCGAATAGATATGGTCGAGTCCATTGAGCAACCGGTCGAAGTCGACCAGCGTAACCGCACTATTCATCTATCCCACCATTCGATTGTCCGATTTTTGACCAATTTTGTATCTCTAGATTAGTCCGAGTTTTGACTATCGTCAACAGGCTCTCCGCAAATGCTTGCACTTTTATGGCCTATCGGCAGAAAAAGACCGCCGGCGCGGGGGCAGCGCCAGCGGTCACGTGAAAATCGGGTTTTATTGCCCGTTAAGCGGCGACGGCCTCATAGACCGTAGCGCCCGAGAAGCTGTCATGCAGGCTCTTGCCGGCAATCCACGGCAGCTCGACGACCTCGCAGACCGTGTTGACCAGCTCGGAGCAGTCAGTAAAGTGGCCCTTGTCGTTGAGGGCCTCGCAATCCTGAACACGCCAATAGCCATCGGTGTGCGTGATGTAGTACTCGTGATCGTCAATCGTCACAAAAGCGCGCGTCTTGGAACGCAGCAGCTTCAGAAATCCTTCGAAGTCGGTCTCGACGACATCTCCAGCCTGGAACATGATGTTACCTCCTGGCCCGGCGCCACCACGGCGCATTGATAAACGTTGGTACTCCTTTAGTAAAACCTTTATCAGAGGTTATGCGTTCGTCATTTAGGCAAGTGGTAAAAAACCGCAGGGTAGACGGGATAAAACGTTTAACCATCCCATTTGTTTGTCACATTCTGAAGGTACTTTTATGCAAACCTACTTTCCCAATTGGAATCTATCCTTTTGGCCGGGCAATTGACCGTCTATCGTTTGAGCCCGACGGGTATGAACGGGGCATCTGCAACGCCACCGCAAGGAGACACCATGGAGACTATCGAAGCACTCATCCATCGCCGCAGCTGCCGCAAATACAGCGATCGTCCCGTCGAGGCCGAAAAGCTTGCACGTATTATCGAAGCCGGCCAATATGCACCGAGCGGCATGGGCCGCCAACCGGTGACGTTTGTCGCCGTCACCGACCCCGCGGCCGTCGAGCGTCTCTCACAGCTCAACGCCCAGATCATGGGCAGCAACAGCGACCCCTTCTATGGCGCCAAGACCGTTGTGGTGGTGCTGGTCGACCGCAGCGTGCCCACACATCTGGAAGACGGCTCGCTCGCCATGGGCAACTTGCTCAACGCCGCCTATGCACTGGGTGTCGATTCGTGCTGGATTCACCGCGCGCATGAGGTCTTTGACTCGCCCGAGGGCCTGGAGCTGCTGGCCAGCTGGGGCCTGCCCGCCGACGGCAGCCTGCGCGGTGTCGGTCACTGCATCCTGGGCTATGCCGAAGACACGCTACCCGAGCCCAAACCCCGCCGCGACAACGTGGTGTATGTAAAGTAATTAGTTCCGCCGTTCTAACGAACGGCGGACCCGCTCGCAACTTATCTTGCCGATGGAGTTGTCGTCGTTTCGTTCGTGTGGGTCGTTTCGGCGCCGTCGCCCTGTTCGCCCTCGTCCTTTTGAGCGTCGGCGATGGTGGAGGCCGCCGCGACGATGCCGCGCTGGGGTGCGACGCCCGTCTGGGTCTGAGCGCCCTCGACAACTTCTGTGCCTGCATGCGCGAGCTCGGGCGATTTAAACATTGCGTCCAAGTTGGCGCCGCCGCCGGCGTAGCCAAGCGCAGCGAGTGCGATGATGATCACCGCAATGACGACCGCGATCGGAACATAACGATGCCAACCAGCCGGATTGAGTCCGCTGCGACGAGCCGCCCCGCGGCTGATGTAACCGAGCGTTCCGTCGTGCTTGAGCTTTGAGCCCACCACGCGTTTGCGGCCCCACAACGAGGACTCTGCCTGCATGGCCAAGCGGGCGCTTGCCGAAGGATAGCCGTATTTAGTGCGCTTGAACGAGCCATCAAACCCCGAGGCGTGTTTGCCCCACGTCACCGATGTTGTGCGTCGGTTGACCGGCGCGGCACTCCGCCTTCTGCGGCTCGGTTTTGTAGTCTCAGCCATACGCCCCCGCACGCCGCAACCAAATCGAAACAATAACGCTTTGGACTGTAGCACACGCGTCGCGCGCGGTCACGGGCGCCTCGCTCAACGGTCATCGTCCTTCAGCAAGCGCCACAGCGTTGTTCGGCTTATGCCCAGCACCTCCGCCGCACGGGTTCGGTTGCCATGGAGATGATCTACAACCAGATGCACGATATCTCGCTCGGTATCGGCCAGCGGTCGCAGGATATACAGGTCGCTTTCGAGTGTCGGGGCGCCAAAGGTTGCGGTCTTAATCACGTCCTCTTGGGCTAGCACTTCCTCCGCCACAGCGCGGTCCACCGTGCCCGCCCCCACCAATATATACAGTCGTTCCGAGACCTCGCGGAGCTGCAGATAATTGCGCGGCCAGCGGTAAACATCGAGCGTCTTTGCCGCCGCGGCAGACAACGTGGGCGCTGCCGTCCCAAATGCATCAGCGAGATATTCCAAATAGCGCGCAACCTTCGTCGACGCGGCTCCCTGCTCGGCGATTGCCGGCGCCACGCTCACCGCACAGGCAAAGCGCTCAGTCACAAAGGCGGCTTGATCACTTTCGCTGCCGCCCGGCATGTCATTCGCCGTCAGCACCACATGGCAGCGCGTCGCCAACGCGGTGTCGGCCATCGTGGAAACGAGCTCGCGGAGACGCTGGGGGCCAACCGTGTTCCAGCCCTCAATGCAAAGTGTCAGCCCCGTTTGGAACAACGGTGATTCGGCGCTTTTGAGCAGATGGCGCCAGCCGCGATCCGTTAGCTCATCGAGCGCAACGGCAACAAAGGGCTGATCGACAAAAGGACCGTCCAGATAGAGGCGCATGGCAATCTCGACCTGACCCGCGCCCAGCTCGCCCTCGAGCATAAGGGGCACACCGCGCGCGTAGCTCTCGGCGACCGGCGCAGCCACCGAGGCAGCCCCCTCAACGATGCCGTACGCGCTCGATTCGTAGCGGGCCTCAACTTCGTCGGCGTTGAGCCACTCGATGCCCGCATGCGCCGCGGCGCCGCGCACCTCGCGGACCACGACGACCCAAAGGCCCCCGCCCTCTTTGTCGGCGGGGCGAACGGTCAGGCTCAGGCGCGTACCCGCACGCCCCATAACCAGACGCGCGCCGTCTCCTATACGGTCGAGGCGTTCGGCAACAAAAGCTGCCACATCCCGCTCAAGCGCCGCGTCATTCATGGTCGAAATCGCGACGTCCCCACGCGCATCGATTGCCAATGCCGAGGCCCCGGCAGCAGCCAGGGCCTCGGTCAAGACGTTCAGCTTGGCATCGCTATCCATGATTTGCCCCTGTCCGCGGCGACGTGCAACCACCGACGGTCGCACAACCGAGTGTTTCAAAATTGAACGATATTGCTCACCAAACACTATAGGGCAGAAAGCGCCGTCCTGCGAGTATAGGTGTTGCCCCGCATCGCCATCCTGGCGGGGCGATAAGAGCTCTTCGGGACTTATAAACCTGCGGACAAGCCATACCCGCAAGAGCTCCTATCGCTCCACCGCAGGCATGCGCTCACCAGCAACCAGCACGCGAATAAGCTACTTCTCTACCAGATTCCCAGCACGTGCTGCATTCCCAAGCTCATGCACGCAATGCCAACCCAGCAGCAAAAGCCCAACGCGATGGGCTTGCCGCCCTTTTTGACCAGCTCGACGATATCGGTATTAAAGCCAATAGCCGCCATGGCCATCACGATAAAGAACTTCGAAAGCTCCTTGATGGGCGCCGTAATGGACGTGGGAAGCTGAAACACCGTGGTGACCACGCTTGCCAGCACAAAGAACAGCACGAACATGGGAAACGCGCGTTTAAGCGAAAACGTGCTTTTGGCGTCGCCGCCGACCTTGCGCGCCAGGTGCATCTGCCAGCATGCGAGGACCAACGTAATGGGAATAATGGCCAACGTCCTGGTGAGTTTAACCACCGTGGCGCTCTCGAGCACATTGGCACCGGGGTGCATACTGTCCCAGGCGCTCGCCGCAGCCGTTACGGACGAGGTGTCGTTGATGGCGGTGCCGGCAAACAGGCCAAAGCCCTCGTTGGTCAGCCCGAGCATGCCGCCGAGCGTCGGAAACACGAGCGCCGCGATAACGTTAAACAGGAAGATGACCGAAATAGCCTGGGCAATCTCGCGATCGTCGGCATCGATGACGGGTGCGGTCGCGGCGATGGCCGAACCGCCGCAAATCGACGAACCCACACCTACAAGCGTCGCGATCTTGCCCGGCACGTTCATAACGCGGCAGAGTACAAAGGCAATGACAAGCGAGGTCGAGATCGTCGCCACGATAATCGGTAGCGACTGGGCGCCCTTGGACAGAATCTGCGAGAGGTTCATGCCAAAGCCAAGCAGGATAACCGCGTACTGCAAGACTTTTTTGGACGTATAGGTGACGCCGGCGGCGAGCTGTTCGCGGCGATTCTTGGGAAAGACGAGCGCCAGGACCATGCCAAAGAGGATGGCAAATACCGGCCCGCCGACCACCTCAATCTGTTTGCCGAGCAACGTTGCGGGGATGGCGATGATCAGGCAGAACAAGACGCCCTTCCAGCGCTCGCGTACGATATTCGCCAGTTGCATATGGGATTCCTTCTTTCTCTTTCACGTGTGCGACGGCTTATGATACGGCAACGCTAAGCGCAATCCCTCGCAAACGCAGGCAAAAATGTCGCAAAAGTTATCGGGCGGCGATTGAATTACCCACCGCGGAGGGCTGACTCGCGGCATAATAAACAACTGGCATATGAGTGTGAATGAACGGTTGCGAGGCGCTATGGAAGAATCAATGCACATCGGCGAGCAGGAAACGAGCCTACAGGACCAGTCCTACCACACCATTCGACGCAAAATAGTCTACCTGGACTACAAGCCGGGCGAAAAGCTGGGCGTTAAACAGCTTTGCGACGACCTGGATATGGGGCGCACCCCTGTGCGCGAGGCACTGGTGCGTCTGGCGCAAGAGGGCCTGGTGCGCACCGTGCCCCAAAGCGGCACCTATGTCTCGCCCATCAACCTCACCCTTGCCGAGAGTGCCTGCTACATTCGCGAGCACCTGGAAAAACAGGTGATTGTAGAGTGCTGCGCGCGCGCCACGTCGGCCGGCATCGAGCAGCTCGACCGCGCCATCGTGCTGCAGGAAAAGGCCATGGCCGAAGAGGATCGCATCGGCTTCTTTTTGAGCGACAATCTCATGCATCGCATGATCTTTAGCATCGCATGCCGTAGCACCGTGTGGTCGTGGCTCGAAGAGACCAATGCTGACCTCGAGCGCTTCCGCTGGCTGCGCGCCGCCACGCAGGTTCTCGACAATCAGGACATCGTGAACGAGCACAAGCAGATTCGCCGCGCTATCGCCGGTCGCGACCCCATCGAAGCGAGCTTTTTGGTCAGCAAGCACCTGCATATGATGTTCCGCAACCAAACCGAGGTTCTGGACCAGTTCCCCGAGTACTTCGAGACCAGCAAGCTCCGCTAACCTGCCAAAAAGGGACAGGTTTATTTTGGCAGGTTTTATCTGGGCAAATGCAACAAGGCCCGGCTCCGTCTTGATGCGGAGCCGGGCCTTGATCGTTAAATAGCTTAAACAGCACAAACAACGGCAACACCACATACTTGGCGCAGCCAGCGAGCGAGCCGCATTTGCGCCAAGGTGACGTGAAATGAGAGGGCGCTGACCTTCTGGTCGCGCCCTCGAAATTGAACGTCAGATTGGCGTGAATGCGGCTCGCGCAGCGTCGGCAGGTCCGCCGTTCGTCAGAACGGCGGAACAACAATTACTCGACGGTCACGCTCTTAGCGAGGTTTCGAGGTTGGTCAACGTCGCAACCGCGCAGGATGGCGACCTCGCGGGCGAGCAGCTGCAGCGGGACGCTCGCCGTGATGGGGCTGAACACGTCGCGGACAGCCGGCACGCGGATGATGCAATCGGCGATCTTGTTGATCTCCTCGTCGCCCTCGGTGGCAACGACGATGACCTTGGCACCCCGCGCCTTGCACTCCATAAGGTTCGACACGGTCTTGTCGTAGGTGGCACTCTTGGTGGCCACCGCGATGACGGGGAAGCCCGGATCGATCAGTGCGATGGGACCGTGCTTCATCTCGCCGGCGGCGTAGGCCTCGGCGTGCAGGTAGCTGACCTCCTTGAGCTTGAGCGCGCCCTCGTAGGAAATGGCGGCGCCCATGCCGCGACCCACGAACAGCGCCGATTGCGCGTCCTTGCACAGCAGGGCGGCCTCGTGCACGGCCTCGGTCTGCGTGTCCAGAATCCACTGGATCTGCTCGGCCGTATCGGAAAGCTCGCGGAACAGCATGCGCGCCTGCTTGGTGGTCAGGCGGTATTTGACCTGCGCCAGCAGCAGAGCCAAAAGCGTAAGGCTCACGACCTGACCGATGAAGCTCTTGGTCGAGGCGACTGCGATCTCCTTGTTGGCCTTGGTGTAGATAACGCCGTCGCTCTCGCGCGCCACCGGGCTACCCACCACGTTGGTGATGCCAAAGACCTTGGCGCCCTTGATGCGCGCGTCGCGAATGGCGGCCAGGGTGTCGGCCGTCTCGCCCGACTGGGACACGGCCACGACAAGCGTCGTAGGCGTGATGATGGGGTTGCGGTAGCGGAACTCGCTCGCCGCCTCGACCTCGGTAGGAATACGAGCCCAGCCCTCAATAAGGTTCTTGGCGATGAGTCCGGCATGGTAGCTGGTGCCGCAAGCAATCACATACACGCGGTCGATATCGTTGAGCTCCTCGAGCGAAAGGCCCAGCTCGTCGATATCGAGCTCGCCGGCGGGGGTCATGCGGCCCACCAGGGTATCGCGCACGACGCGCGGCTGCTCGTGAATCTCCTTGAGCATAAAGTCGGGATAACCGCCCTTTTCGGCCATGTCCAGGTCCCAGTCGATATGGGTGACCTTGGGCTCAATCACGTTGCCGGCCTCGTCGGTATACTCGACGCCTGCGGGCGTGAGCTTGGCAAACTGACCGTCTTCGAGCACCACGACATCGCGGGTGGCATCGATAAGCGCGATCACGTCGGAGGCAACGTAGGAACCGGTCTCGCCCACGCCGACCACAATCGGGGAGTCCTTGCGGGCAACGGCGATCACGCCAGGCTCGTCGGCACACACGGCGGCCAAGCCATAGGCGCCCACCACGTGGGTGCAGGCCTCGCGCACGGAAGCCATCAGGTCGTGTGTCTCGGCATAAGCCTCTTCGATCAGATGCGCGAAGACCTCGGTATCGGTCTCGCTCTTAAAGTGATGGCCGCGGCCCTCTAGCTCCTCGCGCAGCTCGGCGAAGTTCTCGATGATGCCGTTGTGGACGATGGCGATGCGACCGTCGCAGCTGGTGTGGGGATGGGCGTTAGCGACGGAAGGCTTGCCGTGGGTGGCCCAACGGGTGTGACCGATACCGCAGGTTGCGTCGCTATCGATATTGGAAAGCTCGCTCTCCAGACCCGCAACCTTACCCACGCGGCGGATAACGTCGAGGTGCGCCGCGGCGCCCTCGCCCACCTCGAGCGCGACGCCCGAGGAGTCATAGCCGCGATACTCCATGCGCTTAAGGCCCGTGACCAGGATGTTCTTTGCAATATCAGAGCCGGTGTAGCCGACAATTCCGCACATAGGATAAATCCCTTCGTTCGCGTGACTGCAAGACGTCCACGCACAGGGGGCGCTGAGACGTATAACGTTCGAGTATTGTACTCACGCAAGCGCAAGCTGATATACCAGAAGTGGTATCTCAACTTAGATACCACCCGATGCACACATGCCCAGCCGGTCCAAACCACCACAAAGGTGCCTGTCCCCTTCGTGGCGATCGCGTTGGCAACAGCGTTTCCCCAGATAAAACCTGCCAAAATAAACCTATCCCTTTTTGGTAGGTTTGGGATGCTACAATCTGGCTTGTACTTGAAACGCATCAAAGGGGCCGCTATGGCAAAGGTAAAAATCAGCGACGTCGCGCGCGAGGCCGGGGTTTCGCTGGGCACGGTTTCCAACGCGCTCAACCACCCCGAAAAGCTACGCCCCGAGACCCTCAAGCTCATCAACGAGACCATCAATCGCCTTGGCTACCTGCCCAACCAAAGCGCTCGTCAGCTCGCGGGCGGCGCCACCAAGTCTTTTGGCCTGGTGCTCCCCCGTCTCGATCACGGCCTTTCGCTCCAAATCGCCAGCGGCGCCCACAACGAGGCCCGTAAGCACGGCTACGACCTGCTCATCGCCAACGCCGATAACGACGATATTCTCGAGGACCATTACCTGCGTTACTTTATGGGCACCCAAATGTCCGGCGTCATGGTTCAGCCCATGGCATCCCCCGACTGGCACCCCGCCATGGCCAAGATGCCCGTGCCGATCGTCCACCTGGACATCCATTGCTCCGAGCCCGGCTACTACGTAGCGGCCGATAACGAGGCCCAGGGGCGCATCATTGCCGAACTCGCCATCGCCCGCGGTGCACGCCATATCACCGTTGTGGGTAGAGCAGCATTTATGCAACTCACCCTGCGCGTCCTTGGCATTCATAAGGCGCTCGCCCTACACCCCGATATCAAGATCGAAGTCATCGACGCCGGCGAATGGAATACCGCCGCCGACGGCTACGGCATCGGCGCCCAAATCGCCGCGCGCCCCGCCGACGAACGCCCCGATTTTGTCGTCGGCCTGACCGACGTGTTGGCCTCGGGCGTTATCTCGGCGCTGGTCGACAAGGGCATCTCTGTACCCGGGCAAGTACGCGTAGCAGGTTGCGATGGCAACCCGCTCGCTTGGAGCGGATCGGTCCCGCTCACTACGGTAGCGCCCCCGGGCTACGAGATTGGCCGCAAGGGTGTCCAACTGCTGATGGAGCAAATCGAGGATAAGCCTGTCGCCAAGACCAAACGAGTCCGCATCGGCTCCGCCGCGCGCACCGTCACCACGGTCACGGCCAGCGAGGGCATTAACCGTCAGGAGCTCGTGCGTCCCTTCTTGCTCGAGCGCGTAAGTACCCAAAATGCCAAGCCGCACCCGACGGGCCAACCCATGGTCCCGACAACCGACATCAACCTGGGCGCCTACTTGTAACAAAAAACGCCGCAACGGAAACAGGCCCGCTGCGGCGTTTTTTGCTGACCCACGCACCCCTCCCCCACATAGCCAAAGCTGCCGCCTCGGATATTTATGGAATGCAATCCATTTTTCATTAACTTTTTTGTTAAAATAGACTAAATTCCATATTTTTAGATATTTCCTATAAGTATTGATTTTGCTCCAGTTTTTTCTCGCCAAGAAAGGGGTTTCATGAATCTGATTGATCGCAAACAGTACCTCGACTGGCTCATTTCGTGGAAAGACTCACACGTCATCAAGGTCGTTTCGGGCGTGCGAAGGTCCGGCAAATCAAAGCTATTCGAAATCTACCGTAGCTACCTGCGCGATCATGGAATCACAGGTGACCAGGTTATATCCCTCAACTTTGAAGACCTGGAGTTCGAGTCGCTTACGTCATATAGAGCACTCTACGACTACATTTCCGCCAGACTCGTCCCCGATAAGATGAACTACGTTTTTCTGGACGAGATACAGCACGTCGAGCATTTCGAAAAAGCCGTCGACAGTCTTTTTATCAAGGACAATGTCGACCTCTACATAACCGGTTCCAACGCTTATCTGCTCTCGAGCGAGCTGGCAACTTTGCTCTCCGGCCGCTACGTAGAGCTCAAGATGCTGCCCCTATCCTTTAAAGAGTTTTGCTCGGCAAAAACCAATGACGGAAAGGCTCCCACCCAGCTGTTTGACGAGTACATCACCAGGGGTTCCTTTCCCTTTATCGCCGAGACGGGCATCCAAGGCCACCAGGCGCGCGACTACCTCATGAGCCTCTACGACACCATAGTCATACGGGACGTTATCGAACGCTTGAAGGTCTCAGACGTCCCGACCCTGCGCGATATCACCAAATTCCTACTCCATAGCATTGGAAACCGGATCTCGATTAAAAAAATCTCCGACACGCTCTCGTCCAACGGCAACAAAACCGACCAGAAAACCGTAGCCAAGTACCTCAAAGGCTTAACAGACAGCCTTGTGCTGTACTTAGCTCCGCGCTATAACGTGCGTGGTCGGCAGCTTCTTTCAACAAACGGCAAATACTACGCCGTTGACCTTGGACTTAGAGGCGCTCTTGTCAAAACCCAAAGCAGCGATATCGGTCATATCCTCGAAAATGTTGTTTATCTCGAGCTCCTACGCCGTGGATACGACGTCTACGTGGGCGATATCGACGGCTGGGAAATCGATTTTGTTGCCCTAAACTCAGACGAGACAGCCTATTTTCAGGTTTCAGCCACAACCCTCGACGAAACCACCCTCAATCGAGAGTTGGCCCCCTTTAAGAAAGTCCGAGACAACTACCCCAAGACGCTTCTTACGCTCGACACGTTGTTTGCGGACGCGAACTACGAAGGAGTCCGCAAGCGCAACGTGATCGACTGGCTTCTGGAGTAACTTGTAGCGTCATAACCCTCCACCAGCTCCTTACCAAGGCCGCAGCCCCAGTCGCTTGAAGCACAATGTCCCTCTTATCGGCCAAAACAGCAATCTTGGCGTGATAAGAGGGGCTGACTGCGTCAGCGCCTCCACGCAGGCGCCGTTACCGTCACCGTCCCGCGGGATCGGGCGCGGGATATGGCGACTCGGGTGCAAACACTAGCGCACGGCCCTGACCGCCGCCGCCAGATCGAACAACGTATCGAGCACGGCCTCGCAGCCATCCACCACGTCCTGCGGCAGCGGCACGATATCGGGGACGGCAAAGACGTGGCATCCGGCCGTGATGCCCGAGACGCAGCCGTTGCGCGAATCCTCGACCACAGCACATTCCTCGGGGGCAAAGCCCGCGCGCTCGCAGGCGAGCAGATACATCTCGGGGTCGGGCTTGCCGTGCACGACGTCCTCGCCACACGTTACCGTTTCAAACTTGTCAAAAAGACCGACCATCTTAAGGTTGCGCTCGGCCGTAACGAAGCGTGACGACGTCGCTAGACCCACGTGATAGCCCGCAGCCAGCAGCTCGTCTAGGCACTCGGCGGCACCGGCCTTAAGCTCCAGCTCAGTCTTGACCATCTCGTCGCGAATCTCCTTGTGGCGACGATAGATCGCCTCGGTGGTTTCGTGGCTGCCGTAATGCTTATCGAGGATGTCCATAACATCGGGCAGCGTGCGACCGATAAACTGATGGATCAGCGCATCATCAATCGCGAGCCCCAGCTCAGCGGCGCCTGCCTTCCAGGCCTTAATCCCCAAACGCTCGGTATCGACCAGCGTTCCATCCATGTCAAAAATAACAGCCTTGATCATATTGGTCCCCCATCGACTCTCGCTGTCGCGTTGCTGCAACTCTACCGCATTTGGCAACTTGTATATAACGTATATACCATATTGCACTTTCGTTACACAGATAGAAGTCTTATGGCAAGTAACGCATTAGGATTATAGTTTTCGATCGAGTACTCAACGATAAGGAACGTTTCATGATTTTAGACACCACGGCACCCGCAGAGGAGCTTCAAGACAAGCTATCAGCGCTCGAGCAGCTGCTTTTGGCATACGGTCGCGTCGCCATCGGCTTTTCCGGTGGCGTCGACAGCAGCTTTTTGGCCGCGGTCTGCGCCCGTATCATGCCTGCCGACACGCTTCTCGTCCACCTCACCACGCCGCTCATCGGCACGCCCGAGCAGGCTTCGTTTGAGCGGGCCGTTGACGGACAGAGCGATGAGGGGGCGCATTTTAAGCTCCCGGTGCTCAATCTTTCGGTCGACCAGCTGCAGCTCCCCCAGGTAGCATGCAACGATGCCGACCGCTGCTACCATTGCAAGCACGCTGGCTTTACCGCCATCGTCAACCACGCCAAGTCGCTGGGCTTTCCCACCGTCATCGATGGCAGCAACGCAAGCGACCGCGGCGATTATCGCCCCGGCATGCGCGCCGCCCAGGAGCTCGGTGTGCGCTCACCCCTCATGGAGGTCGGCTTTACCAAGGACGAGGAACGCGAGTTGCTGCGCGCCTGGGGATACCCCGTTTGGAACCTGCCGGCGGGCGCCTGTCTTGCCACGCGCATCCCCACGGGCGAGGAGCTCACACGCGAGAAGGTCGATTTAATCCGTGCATGCGAGGATTACCTGCACGATCTTGGCCTGGCACAGGTGCGCGCACGCCTCGTCGGCGGCTGCATGCATATCGAGGCCGCTCCCGCAGATGTCACTAAGGTTGCCGCCCTCGGCGGTGCTGCCGTCGACGGCGATGGCAGCACCCCGCTGCCCGCCGCTATCGAGTCCGCGCTGCGCGAGCTGGGCTGCGGCCATATCTCCCCCGAGGTCACCCCCTACATCCACGGCAACATGAATCTTTAAGTTACGCCGTTTTACAAACGGCGTAACCGCTCGGCGCTGCGCAGGTCCCGGGCACGGCAATCTGACGTTTAACTGCACGGGCGCGACCAAAAGGTCAGCGCCCGCTTGTTTCACGTCACCCTGCCGCACCCGGAACCTGCTCGCTCGCGTATGCTCAACCTGAACCACATAAATTGTTGCCGACCTTCTAAAGGGGACAGGTTTATTTTGGCAGGTTTTATCTGGGGAAACGCCGAATAGCCCCATATACACAACCGCCGCAGCTCCATATGAGACAAATGAATCAGTAGCGTCTATTCCAAATCTTGAGTATTTGTTCGACAGAACGGCCCTTGCCGGCTCCCGCTAGACTGGTAGGTTCCCAACCATCCATCCAGGAGCCTCAATGTCGCGCAAGTCCGCCTACAAGCAAGTACTTTCCATCGGCACCGCCGTGGTGCTGGGGTTTGCGCTGTTCACAGGGTCACTCGATGGAGCGCCCAAGCTGTTGTCGCCGCAAAGCGATGAGCAGGCGGCGGCTCTGGCCGAGAAGCAAAACGAGAGTCCCAGCCGTACCGAAGACGAGGCGGACCTGGTTGCCCGGCTCGAATCGGGAACAGCGAGCTCCTCGGACTCTCAAAATGGCCAAGACTCTGGCGATAGCTCCGATTCCGCCGCAACCGACACCGGCGACGGCGCTTCCACGGACAGCGCCGCCACCCCCATCGACGAGGTGGAAAACCCCGACCTCGACCGCGCCCGCGGTGTTTATCTCAGCAGCATTCCCGACTACGCCGGCAACCCCTACGTCGCCCTGCGCGCCGACAGCACACACCCGCTCGGCACGCCGTCATTCACGCTCGATGAATACGAGCGCGCTACCGAAGAGGGCTGCTTTAAGAAGTTCTCCAAGCTCGACAGCTTGGGCCGCACCCGCAAAGCACTCGCCTGCGTGGGTCCCGAATCGCTTGGCCAAGGCGAGCGCGGCGATATCTCGCGTATCCATCCCGCCGGGTGGCACCAGCAGCGCTACGACTTTATTCCGGGTCAAAGCCTCTACAACCGTTGCCACCTCATCGCCTGGTCGCTCTGCGGCGAAAACGCCAATCGCAAGAATCTCCTCACCGGCACGCGCTATCTCAACGAAACGGGCATGCTGCCGTTTGAAGAGCAGATCCTCGACTACATCCACGACACGGGCAACCATGTGCTCTACCGCGTCACGCCCATGTACAACGAAGAGGAACTCGTCTGCCGTGGCGTGCGACTTGAGGCGCAATCGGTCGAGGATCACGGCAAGACCCTGTGCTTCCACGTGTACTGCTACAACCTGCAGCCGCATGTGCAGATCGACTACGCCACCGGCCGCAACCAGGCCTCGGGGGACTAGCCCCTAACCTCGACAAAAACCGATTTGCGATTCCCCAAGGGATCAAAAAGGGCCGCTCCGGATTACCCAGAGCGGCCCTTGCATCGGCATGTATGTTACAGGCAAAGCCACACGCTACTTGGCGCGGCCCTCCTCATAGCGCTCGACCAGCTTGGCCTGAACGTCATAAGGCACCTGCTCATAGCCGGCCGGCTTCATGGTAAAGTCGCCCGTGCCGCGCGTGATGGAGCGCAGGCGCGTCGAGTAATCCGTCAGCTCGGCCAGCGGCGCCTGGGCAATGACCACGGTGTCTCCGCGCTCATCGGTCTCCATACCCGTCACGCGACCGCGCGAGGCCGAGATGTCGCCCATCACGGCGCCGGCGTAGCTCTCGGGGATCGTCACCGTGATTTCCTCGATAGGCTCCAGCACCACTGGATCGGCATCGGCACATGCCTTGCGCAGGCCAATGCGAGCCGCCGCGCGGAACGCCATCTCGTTGGAGTCGACGCTGTGATACGAGCCGTCGTACACAGCCACGCGGATGCCCGTGAGCGGGTAGCCGGCGATGATGCCGTCCTTCATGGTCTCCTGAACGCCCTTGTCCACGGCGGGGATCAGCGAGCGCGGAATACGGCCGCCCACGACCTCGTCCACAAACTCATAGCCGTCGCTCGTGCCGTCGGGCCCAATGAGCGGCTCCACGCGCAGCCAGCAGTCGCCGTACTGGCCGGCGCCACCGGTCTGCTTCTTGTGACGGCCCTGGGCGCTCGCCGTGCGGCGAATGGTCTCGCGATACGGAATACGAATCGGCACGCTCTTGGCAGCAACCTTGGTGCGGTCCTCCAGACGATTGAGCAGGACCGAAACCTGCGCCTCGCCCACCGCGGAGATGATGGTCTGACCAGTCTCCTCGTCGCGGTCGATACTCATGGTCGGGTCGGCCTTACAAGCCTTCTCGATAAACGTGTAGAGCTTCTCTTCGTCGCCGCGATTCTCGGCCTCGATGGCGATGCGGTACTGCGAGTTGGGGAACTTAAATGCCGCCGCCTCGACCTTGCCAGTGATCGAGAGCGTATCGCCCGTCTCGGCGGCCAGTTTAGGCGCCACGATGATGTCGCCGGCATAGGCGTGACCGACCTCGGTCATGTCGCGACCGCACATCACATACAGGTGAGCCAGACGATCGCTCTTGCGGGTACGCGCGTTGATGAGCTCAAGGCCCGGCTCAAGCGTGCCCGTCAGTACCTTGATAAAGCTGATGCGGCCCTGCTGCGGATCGGCCAGCGTCTTAAACACAAACGCCACCGGACGGTCATCGTCGCTCGAGATCTTAAGCGAATCACCGTCGATGAGCGGCATCTCGCCGTAGTCGGTCGGCGCCGGGAAGTACGTCGCGATGTCGTCCATCAGCGAGTTGACGCCCTGCTCCTTAATGCAATCGCCCGCAAAGACCGGCACAAAGATGCGCTCGGCAATCGCCTTCGACAGCAGGCCTTCAAGCTCCTCCTGCGTCAGCGTCTCCTCGCCTTCCAAGTACTTCATCATCAGTTCGTCGTCGGCCTCGGCCACCAGCTCGCACAGATGGTCATGGGCCTCCTCGGCCTGGGCACGATACTCCTCGGGAATCTCCGACTCAACGGCCTCGGCGCCGTTGCAGTGGCGCGCCTTCATGCGCACCAGGTCGATGATGCCGTCAAAGTCCTCGCCCTCGCCCCAGGGAAGAGTCACGGCGCCCAGGCGCGTACCAAAGCGCTCCTGCAGCAGGTCCATTGTGGTCGCAAAGCTGGCCTCGGAGCGCGACAGGCGGTTTACGAACACCGCACGCGCCAGGCGCAGGTCCTCGGCGGCATACCAGAGCTTAACCGTCGTAGGCTGCGGGCCGGCCTCGGCGTCGACCACAAACAGAGCCGTCTCGCAGACGCTCATCGCGGCAAAGGCGTCGCCGATAAAATCGGGGTAGCACGGGGCATCGAGCACATTGATGCGCGCGCCCTTCCAGTCGATCGGCGCAATGGTCGTCGAGATGGAAAATGCACGCTTAACCTCTTCGGGGTCATAGTCGAGCGTGGGCTTGGTGCCGTCGTGGCCGCCCAGGCGGGCGGTCTTGCCGGAAAGGTGGAGCATGGCTTCGGCGAGTGAAGTCTTGCCCACCCCGCCTTGGCCTACGAGCACCACGTTCCTTACGTTACCGGTCTTGGGAGCACCCATGATGACCTCCTTGCAGGGCCGCGCGCAATGCGCGACGCCAACGGGGAGAGTTCGCGGTCGGTGCCATCCCGGGAGCAGCATGGTCGGCAGCCGAGCCGACTCACCCTCCAAATGTCCTATGCCACCACCCTACCCTCACGGGCGACCGTCCATGCACACCTTTCGGCACACGTATGAATACAGGCGGCGAGAGGAAGAGACAAGCTTGTGAGGCAATTATTGAACCCCGTCGATGTAAACAAAAAGCCGCCACAGACCGTAAGACCTGTGGCGGCTTCGCCTCAATTGCCTCAATTAATAGTTGAGTAAATACCTGAGTCTATCCCTCGATACGGCTCAAGAACTCACGCGTGCGCTGCTCGCGCGGATGGTCGATAACCTGCTCGGCAGGTCCCTCCTCGACAATGCGACCGCCGTCCATAAAGACCACGCGGTCGGCAACATCGCGCGCAAACTGCATTGCGTGGGTCACGATTACCATCGTCATATTCTGCGCCGCCAGGTCCTTAATGACACGCAGCACCTCGGCCGTCAGCTCGGGATCGAGCGCCGAAGTCGGCTCGTCAAAGAATAAGATTTCCGGGTCGAGTGCCAGGGCGCGGGCAATACTCACGCGCTGCTGCTGACCGCCCGAAAGCTCACACGGCACCTTGTTCTCGTTGCCCGTAAGCCCCATCTGCGCGATCAACTCATGCGCACGCGCCTCCGCCTGCTCGCGCGGGCGCTTGAGCACGCGAATCGGAGCATCGGTGATGTTTTTCATCACCGTATAGTGCGGGAACAGATTGTAGTTCTGAAACACCAGGCCAAACCGCGAACGCGCCTGCTTGGGAACATCTCCCTTCGCATATATCGCACCCGATCCCGCATCCGTCGCAACCGCAAGGTCGCCAAACGAAAGCGAGCCGCCGTCGAGCGTCTCGAGCAGCGTGGCACAGCGCAGCAGCGTAGACTTACCGCCACCCGAAGGCCCGATAATCGCCACGACCTCGCCACGCTTTACCTCGAGCGAGATATCCTTGAGCACCTCATTGCCGCCAAACGCCTTACGCGCGCTCGTTATATTCATTACCGTTCCGGACACGGGAACCTCCATGTGTTGAAAAAGTCAGCGAGCGTGTGACTGGCGAGACAATGTGCTCCGAAAGAGGAGCGCCGCGTACTTCTGTACGCAAGCGACGGTTTGAGGAGCACATTGGCCGTCAGGCACGCGCGCAGCGTCGAGCAGTCCGCCGTTCGCTAGAACGGCGGAACGATCTAGTCATGATAATAGTCCAGCTTCTTTTCGGCGGCACCCAGCAGCATCTCGACCACAAAGTTAAAGACCCAGTAGATCAGCGCCGCAATCGCAAACGGCACCATACTCACTTGCGAGGCAACCAGCGCCTTGGCCGTCGAGAACATCTCCCCCACGCCGATGGCAAACGCCAGCGACGTGTCCTTGACCAGTGTGATGATCTCGTTGCCCATCGCCGGCAGAATACGCTTGGCGACCTGCGGCATCACGATATACAGAAACGTCTGCATGCGCGAGTAGCCCAGCACCTCAGCAGCCTCGTATTGACCGCGCGGAATGGACTGCAGGCCCGAGCGATAGATCTCGGCAAAGTAACCGGCGTAGTTGATGATGAACGCCACGACACACGCCGTCCACTTGGAATCGGGCGTAAGCGAAATGCCGAACACGTAGTACGGAGCAAAGTAGATCGCAAACATCTGCAGCATGAGCGGCGTACCGCGCATGACCGAGATATAGATGCGCGCAATCCAGCGGAGCGGCGCAATTTTACTCATGCGCATAAACGCCACGGGGATTCCCAGCGGAATCGACCCCAGCAGCGTCAGCACAAACAACTGCAAACTGACCAAGAATCCCTGGCCAAGCATCTGCATCATGACCTGAATAGACAACCCAAGCTCTCTTTCACAGTAACGGAACAGCGAACCCAATGCTAAAGCGGGTTTTCCAGGTGCCCGAGTTTGCCGTGAAAGAGGAGCGCCGCGTACTCAATGTACGCAAGCGACGGTTTGAACGGCAAAATCGGGTGCCTGGGAAAGCCGCTATTTGAGGACCCAGTTGTCGAAGGATAGGCCATAGCTTGCATATTTATCGCACAGGTCCTTGACCGTGCCATCCTCGTAGAGTGCCTTGAGCGACTCGGTCACGGCATCGGCAGACTTGGTGTCGCCCTTCTTAAAGCCAACGGCGTAGTGCTCGCTGGACAGCGGCTTGTCGAGCTGCGTATAGGCATCGGGCTTAGCGGCAAGCTGATACTGGGCAATCGAAAGGTCGCACGCCACGGCATCGACCGCACCGCTCTCGAGCTGCATAAAGGCCGTGTTGTACTCACCGATGGTATCGAGCGTGGCAAACGTCGCGGCCAGATCCTTCTGGTCGCCCTCGAGCACATCCTGCGCAGCGGAATCAGTCTGGGTAATCACGGTCTTGCCGGCAAGATCGTCCCAGCACTTGATACCCGCGTCCTTCTTGACCACGAGCACCTGCTCATTGAGCATGTACGGCTCGGAGAACGTGTAGCCGTCCTCACGGCCCTCCATGGTAAAGCCGTTCCAGATGCAGTTGATGGCGCCGGAGTTGAGCAGCGTGTCCTTGGCATCCCAGTCGATGGCCTCGTATTTGACCTCCCAGCCCTGCTTATCGGCAACAGCCTTGGCCAGATCGAGATCAAAGCCGGTGTACTCGCCATCGTCGCCCACAAAGCCGTACGGAGGATAGGACTTATCAAAGCCCACCACGAGCTTCTTGGACTCCGCAGCGCCCTTCACATCCTTGGCCGCGGCAGAACCAGCAGCGGAGCCCTTGCCAGCACCACCGCCGCAGCCGACAAGACCAAGGCCAAGCACCGTGGCGAGCGAGCCGGCTAGACCAACAAACTGACGACGAGACATATCGCTATTCATGGTATTCCCCCTCGATAGCACTTTAGTTAGGTAAAGTGAGTCATGTAACGTCCAGAATCATACACTTTACCTTGATGGAGCACAAGGTTGGGGTTGCCCGGCGCGGGCGGGGAGCGGCGCGTAATTAAGTTTCCTGCTCTACAGTCCTGCGCAAGACGGAAAGCACATTAAGTGCTTTCCTTTGCGTGCGGAACTCGCGATAAACTTAATTACGCGCCGCTCCCCGCCCGCGCCGGGCAAACGTCGTTGGACTTATCACTGACAGGAAATGGGCGCTTGCATATCGCCCGCTGGCTTGGCACGGTACAATGCTTGCAGCTTTTAATTCATGAATTAGTGGAGTTATTGATGGCAGAATCTCGTGCGGAGCGTAAGGCTCGTCGTGCTTTGATCGAGGCGGCTGAGGGGTCGGAGGAGAAAAAATCTTCTAAGAAATCCAAGTCGTCTCAGGATGCGAAGGGTAAGTCGGCGAAGGGCAAGGTTAAGACCAAGCGTTCTGGCTCTCGTCAGGGCGGGGATAAGGCGCCTCACGTTCGCTCCAAAGGCTCGCGCAAGGATTCGGCTCAGCCTGCGCGTAAGGCCGTGGATCCCAAGTCTCCCTGTTCGATCATGAAAGCTTGCGGTGGGTGCACGGCGCTCAATCGTCCTTATAAGAAGCAGTTGGCGGCCAAGCAGGCTGCTATGGAGGAGCTGTTTGCTGAGCTCTGTGAGCGCGAGGGTGTTGCCGTTGATCCCATTCGCGGTATGGGTGTTACCCTGGGCGACCCGGGCAAGTATCCTGCGCCGCGTGGTTTTCGTCATAAGGCTGCCACACCGTTTGCTCCCGGTAAGGAGGGTGCTGTCCGCTGCGGCTTCTTTGAGCGCGGCACGCACAAGATCGTTGCCGTACCCGAGTGCCCTGTCGAGGCGCCGGGCGCTCGTCAGATTCTCAACGGCATCGCTCGCGAGGCCGAACGTCTGCACATTCCCGCCTTTAACGAAGACAAGCATCTGGGGCTGCTTCGCTATGCCGTCGTTCGCTGCGGCTGGCGCACCGACCAGATTATGGTCACCCTCGTGACCGCTCAGCGCGACTTACCGCATGCGCAGGAGTTCTTTGAGGCCGTCGCCGCACTCGATCCGCATATTGTCACCGTCGCCCAAAACATCAACGGACGCCCCGGCAATGCCATCTTGGGCGAGGAGACCCGTATCGTCTATGGAGCCGAATGCATGCGCGATCAACTGCTCGGCTGCGACTTCGACATCTCCCCCACCGCGTTTTATCAGACCAACCCGCAGCAGACCGAACTGCTCTATCAACTCGCCATTGACGGTATGGATCTGCAGCAGGGTGACGTACTCATGGACGCCTATTGCGGTAGCGGAACTATCGGCCTGTGCGCAGCTAAAGATGCCCAGGACAAAGGTGCCGGCATTATGCTGCTCGGTGTAGAGCGCAACCCCGCCGGCATTGCCGACGCACGTCGCAACGCCGAGCTCAACGGCCTTACCCGTAACGCGTGGTTTATGGCTGACGATGCCACTGACCATATCCTCGATGCCGCCGACAAGAACGAGCGGATCGATGTCCTTTCCATCGACCCGCCGCGCGCCGGCTCCACCCCCGAGTTCCTCGAAGCCGCCTGCGCACTCAAGCCGCGCCGCATCACCTATATCAGCTGCAACCCTGTGACCCAAGAGCGCGACCTGCACCAGCTCCTCGACGGAGGCTATCGCCTGCTCAAGATCACGCCCGTCGACATGTTCCCCCATACCGACCACACCGAAACCGTAGCGGTCCTCGAGCGCCGCTAATCCACCCCGGTAGATTTTCGAGACAAGAAAGGGGGCGGCCCGTCTGGACCGCCCCCTTCGCTTGGTTTATGAACTCCGCTACATCCCCTTGCGCAGGTCACACACGCCGGCTGCCGCCATCTCGCGCAGCAGCGTCTCGCGGTCGCGCGTCACGATCAAATCCAGCGGGAAGTGAATCTCGTCGAGCATCTTGCGCGCGTGATCGAGCTTGCCAATGGCCATGCCAATGTGGGCATCGGTCGACACGCCAATACCCACGCCCAGCTCGGCGCAGCGCTCGGCGATCTTGCGGCATACGGCCCAATGCTCAGTGTCGACACCGTGTTCAAGACTATGGTTGTTGATCTCGATGATCTTGTGCTTGGCCTTGGCCGCCAACAGCACCTCATCGATATCGAACGGCACGCCCGAACGACCCGCATGCCCAAGCATGAACACCTTGGGGTGCTCCAGGGCATTGATGTACATCTGGGTCGTTTGGGCGAGCGTCGCGCCTTCGGCAAACTGCGGGTTATGCACGCTTGCCACCAAATAATCCAAATTACGCGTCACCAAATCGAACAGCGAATGCTCACGACTATACGAATCGCCGGCGATATCGAGCGAAACGGGAATGTCTTCGCCAAACAAGCTGCCGTCCAGCGAAACGATATCGGCCTCGGCACCACGCAGCACTAGCACGCCGCTCCAAATGCGCGGCCAGATATCCTGGTTGATAAAGAACTGGTAACTGCGCAGGTCATTGGGCCAAGCCGTAACCATAGAGCTCAGATGGTCGGCGGATCCGAGCACCTGCAGGCCACGCTCTGCCGCCCAGTACACATTCTCCTCAATGGTCGAATATGCATGCGCAGAGAACATCGTATGGGTATGAATGTCACAAGAAAGCAGGTAGGGCATCAGGTCTCCTTATCTGGCACGGCCGTCGCTTATATTCATTGTACGCATAGCCTTCGATAGTCGTAAAACCACTCCATCCCAAAGACACAACTTCCATGACAACGGGGTCCGGCTTAACACCAAACCCCGTTTCACGTAAAACATTGTAGGCAGAGCGCTTTACTTTTAACGATACTCGTCCGCCAACTGTTTCCAAGCGGGTAGCGAATTGATAATCGTCTCGTAACTCACGCAGTAGCCCAAGCGGAACCAACCCGGCATACCAAAGCTGTCCGAGGGAACCGCAAGCAACTCATACTTCTTTGCGCGCTCGCAGAACGCATTCGCATCGGGCTCCAGCGCCTTCACCCACAAGTAGAATGCACCATCCGGCTCAACATAGGTGTAGCCGTACTCCGCTAGTGCATCGGTAAGCGCGGTGCGGTTGCGCGCATAGGCCTCGACATCGCTCGGTTCATCAATGCAGTCAATGATTACACGCTGGAAGAGGGCCGGTGCGCACACGAAGCCCAGCGTGCGGGCGGCACCGGCAACGGCTGGCATCAGGCGAGCAGCCTGCGGATTGGTATTGGGAACCAAAATCCAGCCCACGCGCTCGCCCGGTAGCGAAAGGGACTTTGAATATGAGTAGCACACGATGGTGTGCTCGTAGATCGAAGGCACCCAAGGCACCTCGGCGCCATAGACGATCTCGCGATACGGTTCGTCCGAGATGAGCATAATCGGATTCTCGGGATCGCGCTGAGCGCTGGCCTCGCGCAGAACATTGGCCAGTCGCGTCAGCGTGTCGCGTGTATATACGGCACCGGTCGGGTTGTTGGGTGAGTCGATAATGACGGCAGCCGTCTTATCGGTAATCGCCTTGAGCACGTTATCCACGCTCAACTGGAACGTATCTTCATCGGCGAGCGCCTCGACACACGTACAGCCGGCCTTCTCAATCCACACGCGATACTCCGGGAAGTACGGAGCGATAACGATGACCTCGTCGCCCGGATTGGTAATCGCGTTGAGCGTGCAGGTGAGCGAAGCCGCAGCACCCACCGTCATAAAGACGTCCTTGCCCTCATAGCTCGTGCCAAAACGGCGGTTGAGCGACTCGGCCACGGCGGTACGGCACTGCGGCAGACCCGGCGCAGGCGTGTATCCATGCAGCTGGTCGCTCGGCAGCTCCAATGCCTTCTTAATGGACTCAGCAACAGCAGCGGGCGCCGGAACACTCGGGTTGCCCAGCGAAAAATCGAATACGTTCTCCGCACCGATCTGTGCCTTGCGCTCAAGGCCATAGCTAAAAATCTCACGGATGATGGAGCTTTCCGCACCGCGAGCATACATAGTTTCGTTGATCATCTGTTCCCCTTTCGCATAGGCGCTATTGTACGCTTTAGCCAACTAGAGCGCCACAATGTTGATTGGGGACAGACTTAAATGCGTGAAAACGCTCATTTAAGTCTGTCCCCAATCAACATATCGCTCAAAAGAAAAAGCCTCCACAGGTTTCCCCGCAGAGGCTTTCGCTACAAGAACTATTTGTCGGCGTCGGTGTTGCCGTCAGCGTTGACAGCATTGCCATCACCGGCATCATCGGATGCGGCTTCGGCATCCTCCCGCATGGCCGCCTGCGCAAAGGCCGCAGCATCAGCCGCCAGCTCCTCCTCGCTCATGCGAGGCGAGCACTTCTTGGTCGGCATGCCGGCCGCCTTGGCGTTGCGCTCCTCCTTGGCCGCCAGGATATCGCCCTCGCGCTCAAGGTAAGCATCCCACTCGTTGTCGAGCAGGGCGTTCACGGCGTCGCCTTCGACGGTCTCGCGCTCAAGCAGCACCTTCGCCATCAGATCGAGCTGATCGCGACGGGCATCCAAAATCTCGACCGCACGGCGATGGGCTTCGCGCATGATGCGCTGAACCTCGATATCGATGCGGCGCGCCGTCTCCTCGGAATAATCCTGGTGATCGGCGTAATCGCGGCCCAGGAACACCTGATGCTGCGCCTCGCCAAACACCTGCGTGCCCAGTTCCTCGCTCATGCCCAGACGCGTGACCATCTCGCGCGCCATCTTGGTCGCGCGCTCCAGGTCGTTGCTCGCGCCCGACGTGATGTCGTCGCACATGAGCTCCTCAGCAACGCGACCGCCCAAGAACACGGCAAGCTCATCGAGCATCTCGTTCTTGGTCTTGAGGAAGTGATCCTCCTGCGGAAGCTGCAGTGTGTAGCCCAGAGCCTGGCCACGGCTGACAATCGAAATCTTGTGAACCGGATCGGAGTGCTCCAGGATATGACCCACCAGGGCATGACCGCTCTCGTGGTAGGCAATCGTGGTGCGCTCGGCTTCGGTCATCACGCGACCCTTGCGCTGCGGTCCGGCAATCACGCGCTCCATCGACTCCTCGACCTCGTCCATCGAGATCACGGAACGATGGCGGCGAGCAGCCAAAAGCGCAGACTCATTGAGCAGGTTCGCCAGATCGGCGCCGGTAAAGCCAACGGTCATCTGGGCGAGCTTCTCAAACTTAACGTCCTCGTCCATCGGCTTGTTCTCGGCATGCACGCGCAAGATCTGCTCGCGGCCCTTCACGTCCGGACGGTCGACCGTAACCTGACGGTCAAAACGGCCGGGACGCAGCAGCGCCGGGTCCAAAATATCGGGGCGGTTGGTCGCGGCGATCAGGATGACCGACTCGCTTTCCTCAAAACCGTCCATCTCGACCAGCAGCTGGTTGAGCGTCTGCTCGCGCTCGTCGTGGCCGCCGCCCAAACCGGCTCCACGCTGACGTCCCACGGCATCGATCTCGTCAATAAAGATGATCGACGGAGCCTGAGACTTGGCCTCCTTAAAAAGGTCGCGCACGCGGCTGGCGCCGACACCCACGAACATCTCGACAAAGTCAGAGCCCGAGATACTAAAGAACGGCACGCCCGCCTCGCCGGCAACGGCCTTGGCCAGCAGGGTTTTACCGGTACCCGGAGGGCCCACCAGCAAAACGCCGCGCGGAATCTTGGCACCCAGCTTGCGATAGCGGTCCGGATCGCTCAAAAAGTCGCGGATCTCCTCGAGCTCTTCGACTGCCTCGTCCACGCCGGCAACGTCCTCGAACTTGACCTTGGGGCGCGTGGCCTCGTTGGTCTTGGCGTTGGTCTTGCCAAACTGCATGTTCCTATTATTGGCGCCCATCATCTGGCGCATAAAGTAGAACATGATGGCGATCAGGGCAATCGTCGGAAGCACACTCATCGCCAAGTCGCCCCAAAAATCGGGATCGTTGGTGTTGACGATGTACTTGGTATCGGGGTGCTCCGCCATGAGCTCGGCAAGCGAATCGGAACCGACATAGGTCGAGGAAAAGCTCTTGAGCTCGCTCGTGTCGCCCTTGTCCTTTTTCGTCTTCCAGTAATGACCCGTCACGCTTCCGTCCTGAACCGTATAGGTCAGATCTTCGACGCGATCCTGCTTGATGGCGCTGACCATCTCACTCGTCGCGAGCTTTACGGTATTGCTGGAGTTGGCAAAGCCGGAGCCCATGTTAAAGAAGGCGTAACCCAGGAGCGCGCAAGCCAAAAGAAAATACAGCCAGCCCGTACGCGTGGGCTTCTTGCCTCCGGGCATCCCCGGGATCTTTGGGTCCCGGGGAGTCTGGGAATTGTTGTCGTTACGGTCGTCGGGCATCTTACGAATAAACCTCCGGTTTCAAAATGCCCAGATACGGAAGGTTGCGATAGCGCTCGGCATAGTCGAGGCCGTAGCCCACCACAAAGGCATCGGGGCAATGGGTTCCAACATACTTGGGCGTGACGGCCGAGACGCGGTCCTCAACGTCCTTCCACAGGAAGGCAGCGACCTCCAGCGAGGCGGGCTTACGGCTCTCGAGATTCTTCATCAGGTACTTGAGGGTCAGGCCCGAGTCCAGAATGTCCTCGACAATCAGCACGTCGCGACCACGGATGTCGATATCCAGGTCCTTAATGATACGCACGATGCCCGAAGACTTCACACCGTCGCCATAGCTCGAAACAGCCATGAAATCGATGTTGGTCGGCAGCTCGATCTTGCGCATCAGGTCGCCCATAAAGACCACGGCGCCGCGCAGGACCGCAATCAGCACCAGATCCTTACCCGCGTAGTCGCGAGTAATCTGCTCGCCTAGGCGAGAGACGATACCGTCGATATCCTCCTGCGTAAACAGAACCTTCTCGATATCCGGATGTTGAGAAGCCATGACAACCCTTTCTTGTGCTTATCGCCCACGCACCGCCGCATGGACGCGAACTACACATTCTAGCAGCGCACGGGGTATATTTACCAGCACGTGCGCCATCAGCGCGGGAATACCGTCAACGTCGCACAGAATAGCTGGCGCGAAGCGCTATTCCGCATCGACCACACGAAGCAGATATGCCACGCGCGTTGCGGCCGTGCATTTAAAACGCTCGTCCGCGCGAACGCCCGCGACCCATACTACGGCACCTCCCGGAGCCGTTCTTACCACGGGTACGCCAGAGCGGTCTGAAACAGGAATGCGCGCCTCGTTTAACAGGTCTGACACTTTCTTGCTTCGGCCGTTCATCCCCAACGGGCACATCACGTCTCCCGGCACAGGGCTATCCACCCACAGGCGCGCCGATCGTGCCTCGGTGGGGATCTCCCCGCGCGAGCCGGCTAACATCCGCTCGCCATCGCGGTCGGCAAACCCCAGGGCCGCCGCATCCACCAAGGCCGCAACCTTTCCGGCAGCAGCAAGCTCGCGGGCACGGTGCACGATATCGCACCCCGGCTCCACAGCCATCGGCTCCGCTGTCAGCATATGCCCCGCCCCCAGCGGCAGACAACCGGGAACGGAGATCCAATCGGCCACTAAACCCTCGCGCGCCGCCGGGGCCTTGAACGCCAGCATGCCAAACTCCACACGGGCATCAATTCCCGCAGGAAGCGTAACCGAGCCCGAGCCCGCAGCGACGCAGGCGAGCACGCGCTCCACGTGCCGCATCTCCGGTCGCGCGTCGGGATCGATGCGCTTAATCGCCAACCGCACGATACGCCGTGCAATCACAACCTCAGCGGCGGCAAGACGGCGCGCATCGAGCACCAGTGCGCCCGCCGCTTCCTTGCGCAGGCAGCTTCGAAACGCCTGTGCCGAAAGCTGGGAAAGAAAGGCGTCTTCGTCGCCCAGAATTTCGCAAGCGGCGCCAATCGTCTTACAGACGCTCGCGTTGCGCCGTGCCACCACCGGCATCACCCGATGGCGTACATAGTTGCGCAGGTACGAAACGTCCTCGTTGCTTTCATCTTCCCGCCATGGCTGACCGTGCACCTGCAGATAGCTCACGAGCTCATCGTGCGTGAGGTCGAGCAAGGGGCGAACCACAATGTTCCGACGGCGCGGAATGCTCGATAGACCCGCGGGACCCGACCCTTTAATGGCATTCATCAAAAATGTTTCCGCGCGGTCCGACGAAGTATGCGCGGTACAGATACGAGCCGCCGTCCGCGGTGCGCCCGATTCAGCACAAAGTTCGCGAACATATCTCCGTGCCGCGGCATAGCGCACCTCGCGAGCCGCAGCCTCGATATTGCCCGATTCGTCATCAAAATAGGCATGCTCAACACACAGCGGCAAGCCGTATTGCGCGCACAGGTCACGTACAAAGGCCTCGTCGCCATCGGATGCCTCCCCGCGCAGATGATGGTTTACATGCAGCACGTGCAATCGCTCGCGCGCAATGGGAGCGACGCCGCGCCCGTCCTGGATATCCAGCTTTGATGTGCAAGCCATAAGGAGCAGCGCCGTCGAGTCCGCACCGCCTGATACCATGAGCACTACGGGGGCAGCGGCCCGCCGCGTTGCCAGGGCGCTCTTATCCGTCCTCGGCGCGGCATGATGTCCATAGTGCTGAGATACCGTTGGCATTCGCTTCCTCCTCTATTCGTCCGCACTCATTGTATCCTTTGGAATCTTATGTCTCGCCTGCACCTTCATATCCTCGGCAGCGGCTCAAAAGGCAACTGCGCACTCGTCGAGGGGCCTCAGGGGCTCATCATGATCGACAACGGCCTGTCCCGCCGCGAGACACTTAAACGCATGGCGGAGCTTGGCCTCTCGGCAGACGACGTCGCCTCTCTTGTAATCACCCATGAGCATGGTGACCATATCAAGGGGCTCGATGTATGGTGCAAGCACTGGCATGGTCCCCTCTTCGCCAGCAGGGACACCCTTTCATGCAAAGAAAACCTCGCGCACCTGCCCGTAGAGGAATTTGACCCCGGCGACACGCTCCCCATTGCCGGCATCCACGTGCAAACCTACTCAACATCGCACGATGTCATCAATCCTGTCGGCTATCGATTTAATGCTCTCGATGATTCCATTGGGTTTGCCACCGACACCGGAGAGTTATCGAGCAAGGCCATAGGCATCCTCAAAGACTGTCGAGTTCTCGCGCTCGAAAGTAACCACGATGTAACTATGTTGCGCGAAGGAGCGTACCCCCGCTTTCTTCAGGAGCGCATCCTGTCCACAAAGGGGCACCTCTCCAACAACCAGGCCGCCGAAGCCGCACGCGAACTTATTACCGATCGCACCGAACAACTCATCGCCATGCACATCAGCCAGGACAATAATCGTCCAAGCCTTACCGTCAAAAGCTATGCCAACGCGCTTGATGCAAGTCTCGATGATGAACTCGGCAGTTCTGCCACCCGTCTTCAAGGGCCGCGGAAGCTCTCGATACGCCCTGCAAGCCAGTATCAACCGACAACCATTCAATAGTCCCTCAAGACAACAAAAGGGGGCTGGGAATCACTTCCCAGCCCCCCTTAACTCATACTCTCGATTGAAGCAGAGCCATCGTTAGTCGATGGAGATCTTCGTAACGTTCTTCTTCTCGACAATCTTGGGAACCGTAACGGTCAGGATGCCGTCAGCATACTTAGCCGAAAGGCCCTCGCTCGAAGCGTCCTTCAGATACACGCCGCGCGTCGCGCTGTACGAGCTAAACTCCTTCTGCAGGAAGTTCTTGCCCTCGTTTTCGGCGCTCTCCTCGACGTTCACGCTGATGGACAGGCGACCCTCATTGAGCTCAACGTCGATGTCATCCTTGGCGACACCGGTCAGATACGCCTTGACCTCGTAGCCATCACCCTTGTCCTCAACGTCAACGGGGAACGCCTTGGAGGCAATCGAGTTGTTTGCAAGGTCGGTCATATCATCAAACAGATCGAACAGCGAGCTAGCAGAAGGACGAACGCCAAAAACCGAACGATAAGGAACCATGCTTGCCATGTTTACCACTCCTTTTAAGGACTGCCGAGCCATCTTCTAGGTGACTGGGACTTCTTTTGACGCTCTTATATATGCCCACCCAGTGCCCATATATACATCGACTATAAAGTTTTTTGAGTCCAGTACTATAAGCATATCTAAGTGTGTATGACTCAGGTTTTAGTAAGGTTAAGGTTCTTTGAACCAGAGCTTAAATAACAAGTATGTTCGCAGCTACAAATAACAAGGGGCTTACAATGAGCGCGTACACGTTGTTGGTAACGAGCTAAAGGGCATCATGGACGACCAAAACCAGAACAATATGTTTATGCCGACGCAGGGCGAAGATACTTCTACGCAGCCGCCACGGTTCCATCGCCCCCACATCTCGCAAGAGCCCATCAATGACCCAGAGCCCGATTATGTGACGAGAAACCGATATCAAACGCTCGAGGATGCCCAAACGGGACGTAAACATATGGGCGTCGCCTCGGGAGACCCTGTATATCTGAAAGACGCACCATTATCTAAAAACAGCGCAGCTAGTGATGAGCCGATGAAAGCATCCGCCGTCCATCAACAAAGAGGGCCTCGACCCAAGCAAACCTTGACGCATTCGGCTCGCTATCTCGAAACGCCAAAACAGGGAAAGTCAATCTTCGTTTCGTCAAGTAAACGACGCAAGCAGCATCAGCTGACAATTCTGCTTTTGACCATTGCGGCCATAGCAGTTGCCCTTGTTATACGATTTATTTTCTTTAAATAAAGGCTCAATACCGAAAACAACAAGATCGTCTGGTGTAATTGAGTCATTTACGCCCCGTAAACGCAAAAAAGGGGGAGGCCGCGAGGCCTCCCCCTTCTTCAAGTCATCAGACGGCTCGGTGCCGTCCACCGGTCAGCGGCGCCCTGGCCTCCCACGGGCTGGCCCCGCAGTACTCTCGGCGCGATGGGGCTTAGCTTCCGGGTTCGGAACGGGACCGGGCGTGCCCCCCATGCTCTGGCCGCTGACCGGTGGGCGGCGCCCACCGTTACGGTGTCCTGGGTCTCATCTACGTGCCCTGGGGGCCGCATGGCGCATAGGGGAGATGACTCGGGGGCATCCTCGTGCCCGGACCGCGCGCAT